>CAZZLP010000054.1:0-7907 GCA_964654705.1 uncultured Chitinophaga sp. | reverse complement strand
TTAGCAATCGTTTCGAAATAGGTAGGTTTATTCTTTTTCCAGGTTGGAAATTTTTCGGTCGAGTCGAATCAAATAAAGAAACAGTCCTGTCAAAATGGTCAGCATGACCGCGATCACCACATAAATTCTGCCTTCGCTGCGCATCAGGTCGGCCATAGGGGTAGCAGCAGGGGCTACCGTCGTTTGCGCCGATGCGGTGAGTGTCATTATCGATAGCGTCAACAGTAAAGCGGTAAGCACGGGCAGCTTTTTCATGATACTATTTTTTTATCGGCGAGCAATTGCATTCTGACCTTGAGCGTGGCGATCCACACGCCCAGCAAAGTCCATCCTATGACCGCGGGGTAGAACACGAGTCGCATAGAAGAACTGATATCGTTTTTGACATCGAGGGCGGGGTTGCCTTCATTGCCGGGATGAAGACTGGGCAACAGGCGAGGCAAGATCCAAATGGCAGGGAATAAGATAGCGTATGCAAAAATGTTATAGACCGAACTTATACGGGCTCGTTTATCGATATCGGGAATGGCATCGCGCAAGATCAGGTAAGCTCCATATACCAAAAGAGCGATGGCGGCACCGATCAATTTGGGATCGCGGGCAATGGTGCTAAACGAATTAAGCAGGGGTTTATTAGGATCGGCCCAGGTATAAGAGGCCCAGATGGCGCCGGTAGCGTAGCCCAGTATTCCCATGACCATGGCCGTGACGGCAAAGTTTCGGGCATAGCTGTCGTGGACCAGACTAAGACTGCGCAAGTACTTGACCGAATAAACGACCGAGACGGTAAAGAGGATCATCATCGCAAACCACATACAGACATGAAAGTAGAGATTGCGGATGGTTTCTTGCAAAAGGGGAAGGGCGGGAACCGGGCCCAGTAATCCGGCTACAAAAGTGTAGACAAGCAAGAGGATCGCTGATATTTTCCACCAATTTCTCTTCATGAGTTTGCAGCGGCAAAATTACGGAGATGTGATCGTAAACGCAGTATCAAATGTTATTCTTTCCACAAGAATGGAAACAAGATCACTGCCATCAAGACGATCAGCGCATCCAGAGCGACCAGCAACCCGACCGCCGACCAAGCAACGCTTAGCAGCGGGCTAAAGGTGGCACTCGACAACCGCATTAGCAAGACCAGCTGTGGAATGATGACCGGAAACCCTAATATGGCCATAATGGCAGCATTTTGCTGCGCCTTGGCAGCGATGGCCGCCAAAAAGCTAAAGACCAGACTCAGGCTGATACCTCCCAACAAGACCAGCCCCATAAATGGAAAGGCCTGCTGCATCGGGTTGCCGAGCAAAAAGGTAAAGAGTAGTAAACTGATACTACTCATTAGCACCATCAACAGGGCGTTGAACAATAACTTGGCCAGCAAAAATTCAGTGGCGTTGTTCAGGGTGTAGAAATAAAGCATCCTGCCGCGGCTTTCTTGCAAAAAACTTTTGGCTACCGCATTGATGCAGATAAAAAGCAGGTTGACCCAAAAAAGACCGTTCCAGACGGCAGCATCGGGTTGATCGATGGCCATGAACAAGACAAAAAGGGTAGTACCGATATAAAGTAAAAGCCCGTAGAAGCTATACTGCTGTCTGGTCTCCAGCAAGAGCTCTTTAGCAAGCAGGGCACGAAAGCGTTTCATCGGTTATGGGTATCAGGGTTGTGAATAACATTGCCGGCAGCGGGGCTCGTAGCTGTCGGTGGCACCTAATAGCACCTGGTCCTCTCCGGCGGCAATACGATACGAGTAATTGGCCATGGCTCCGCAACGGACACAGATGGCATGAAGCTTGGTAACGTGATCGGCCTTGGCCATCAGCAAAGGCATGGGTCCGAAAGGTTTTCCAGAAAAATCCATATCGAGTCCTGCCACAATAACCCGTATACCCGAGGTAGCAAGCTGTTCGCAGATATCGGCGATACTGTTGTCGAAAAACTGTGCCTCATCTACCCCGATCACCTCTGCGTCTTGGGCCAGGGTTAGCAGGTGGGCAGGGTCTTCTATGGGAGTAGACACAAGTGAATTGGTATCGTGCGATACGATCTTTTCTTTTGCATATCGGGTGTCGATCACCGGCTTTACTACCACTAACCGCTGATTGGCGATCCGCACGCGTTTTAAGCGTCTGATCAGCTCTTCGGTCTTGCCACTGAACATCGATCCGCAGATCACTTCGAGACTTCCTCTTGCAAGACCCCTTGTGTTGGGTTCAATAAACATAGTTGATGGTAGTATTTGGCGGTTGTGCCGTAACTTTAGAAAAACGCAACAAAGATACTGGAATGGGTCGAGTCGATTTGCTACTCAACACGCTCAAAGAGCAGTATCATCAAAAAGAATCACCTGCCGTTTTATTGCAAACACTGGCTCAGTTGCAGGCTGCGGTGGTGGCTACCGCTAACGGACCATCCTTGCATCTGGGCACGGCCAAGATCGCTGTTATGATGCCGGTGCCGGGTACGATCCCAACCGGAGCAGCGCCCGCTCCTGTTACGAATTTAATGGCGAAGGCCGCACCGGTGGCTGTTGCGGAGCCCCTGCAAAGTGAACCCCTCTCGGTCAATGAAAGCAACGTAAATGAACAGCCGCTGATCGCCGATTTGCTTAGCCGCGAGCCCATTCGGGAACTTAAAAAAGCGATCGGCATCAATGACAGATTTTTATTGATAAAAGAACTGTTTGAGGGTAACGAAAAAAAATTCGAACAAGCTATCAAGACCCTTGATACCTTTAGTATATTGGCCGAAGCTGCTTTTTGGATGGAGCGAGAGATCAAGGCCAAGCCCGGTTATCAAAAAGACAGCCCCGCAGCCATTTTGCTCGATCAATTGGTCAGCAGACGATTTTCTTGAATGTAATTAAGAATGTGTTGCGTTGCGCCGGACGATCTTTTGACATAAGCTCCGGCCTTATGACCCGCCGCTGTGCGTGCAGCTGAATTTTGCAATAATCGAATCAATAACGAGCGAAGGTTTGCTGCATTTGCATGTGTTTCGAAAGAAAAAGCTGCCCCTTCTTTCAACAGGTCCAAGGCCTCGGCATGTTTTTTATGATGTGGTCCAAACAGCACCGGTATGGCATAGACGGCAGCCTCGAGTGTATTATGGATGCCGGCTTTATGTAGTCCGCCACCAATGTAGGCGAGGGTGGCATAGCGGTACAATCGAGAGAGCATTCCATAGTTGTCCATGATCATAACTTGCGGAGCGGGTTGGTGGGGGTTCCACTCACTGTAACAAACCGCATGGGTGTAAAGGGCTTTTATGGAATTGATGTGATCGGCAGATAGTACATGCGGGGCAATGATCAACTTGATCGAAGCCAACTGCGGATCGGAAAGCGCCTCGTGAATTTCTTTTTCATCTTCGGGCCAGGTACTTCCGGCCACCAGCAGGGGATGGCCTGCCGCAAAGGCTTCGATCCCGTCGATAGGAAGGGCTTGGTTGGCGATCGTGATTACTCTGTCAAAACGGGTGTCTCCCGCCACCGAACTGATGGCGCTGACCCCTAACCTTTCTACCAGTTGCAGCGAAGATTCGTTTTGTAAGAATAAGTGCTGAAAACGTGGCAGCATTTTTCTGGAGAGCGTGCCATACCACTTAAAGAAGTTCATGTCTTCTCTGAACAATGCCGAAACTAATAACAGTGGAATTTTTTGGTAAAAGATCTTTTTAAGATAAAAGTACCAGAATTCGTATTTGACAAAGATGACCAGCGAAGGGTGGGTAAGGGTAAGAAATCGTTTGGCCGTTCGGGGCCCGTCGAGTGGAAGATAGCAGATCCAATCAGCCCCGGCATATCGCTTCTGTACCTCAAATCCGGAGGGAGAAAAGAATGTGAGTAGTATTCTATGGCCAGGATAATTCATACGAAGGGCCTCCAGCAATGGCCTTCCTTGTTCGAATTCTCCTAAAGAGGCACAATGCATCCAGATGGTTTTGTCGGTGGCGGCAATATTCGCTTGCAGATAGTCCATTACCCCGACTCGGCCTTGCTTCCATTGGCGCGCCTTTGGGTAAAAGGGTGCGGCCATCGAAACGGTCAGGCGAAACAACCCCAGAAAAATGTGATAGAAAAGTACTGACAAAAAGAAATCTTATACGGCGTCAAAGGTAGCGTCATTCGGCCGAATGCCCCGCTATTTCATTACTTTTGTTCTCGTTTCGCTAACGAAAATTTTACTATGCGCGCGCTTCAAATGGTAGATACCAAGACCCAGTACCTGGAGATAAAAGAAGAGGTCGATCGTGCCGTGCTGGAGGTAATGAACTCTTCGGCTTTTATAAATGGTCCGGCCGTACGCGATCTTGCGGCGCAGTTGGCGGCCTATCTTTCTGTCAAGCATGTTATTCCTTGCGCCAATGGAACCGACGCCTTGCAGATCGCACTAATGGCGCTTGACCTTACACCGGGTGATGAGGTGATCACTCCTTCTTTTACTTATATCGCTACGACCGAAGTGATAGCCTTGCTTCGCTTAAAGCCCGTATTCGTAGAGGTCGACCCGTTGCATTTTTGTATGGATCCCGTTGCATTAGAAAAGGCCATTACTCCGCGCACCAAAGCGATTGTACCGGTGCATCTCTACGGGCAGGCAGCCCCCATGAAAGAGATCCTCGATATCGCAGCCCGCTACGGCATTGCTGTCGTAGAAGATAATGCCCAGGCCATTGGTTGCGATTACTTCTTTGCATCCGGTCAACAAAAGAAGACCGGCACCATGGGAGCCATTGGTTGCACATCGTTCTATCCCTCTAAAAACTTGGGGGCATTCGGCGACGGCGGGGCCCTTTTTACCAATGACGATGCCTTGGCAGCGCGTATACAGATGATCGCCAATCATGGTCAGAGCAAACGCTACTATCACGATGTGGTGGGCTGCAACAGCCGCTTAGATACCCTACAAGCTGCCATTTTATCGGTAAAGCTTCGGCACCTCGATCGGTACAATGCGGCCAGAAGAAAGGCGGCTGATTTTTATGATCGTGCTTTTGCTAACTGTGCCTTTTTACTGACTCCGGCAAGAGCTTCGTATTGTACCCATGTTTTTCATCAGTATACATTACGGGTAATCGACGGCAACAGAGATGCGCTGGTCGATTTTTTGGCCACGCGACAGATCCCGTCGATGATTTACTATCCGGTGCCCGGGCATCGTCAAAAAATGTTCGATTCTTTTCAGAGTACCTCAGCCGATATGCCCGTTACCGATTTGTTGACCAGTCAGGTCATCTCGCTTCCTATCCATACGGCCTTAGACGAAGAGCAACTGACCTATATTTCAAATGGAGTGCTTGAATTTTTTAAAAGTTGATATCGATGGTCTTTTCGCTACCAGATCAACTTAAGCAGCGTCGGACGAGCATTGCCGTACTTGGGTTAGGGTATACCGGCTGGCCTCTTGCTCTCGCGCTCAGCGAACATTTTGAGGTAAGGGGGATGGATACCAACCCGGAGCGAATCGAAGCATTGCGACAACGAAACGATCCATTTTCATCCTCCTTGCGAATTTCTTCTTCGGTGGCATCTATGACTGGCTGTGGTTGCTACATTATTGCCGTTCCTACTCCTGTAACTGAAAAGAACGAGCCTGACCTCGCCTGTCTTACATCCGCTCTTTTGTCGGTAGCCAACGTTTTAAAAAAAGGTGACCTGGTTATACTGGAGAGTACGGTCTATCCGGGTTGTACCGAGGAATTCTGTCTTCCTCTTCTGGAGAGGCAGAGCCATTTAAAGGCGGGTACTGATTTTGGGCTCGGATACTCTCCCGAAAGGATCAATCCGGGAGACAGCAAGCACACGATAGCCACGGTCACCAAATTGATATCGGCTGTGCAAGGTGCTTGGATAGAGGATATGAAATTTATTTACGAAACCATTGTTGGAGCGGGCGTATTTGTTTGTTCCAGTGTCAGGGTTGCCGAGGCCGCCAAGATGACCGAGAATATACAGCGCGATGTTAATATTGCGCTCCTGAATCAACTGTCCGAGCTGTACGAAATGCTTCAGATCCCGGCCGGTGAAGTATGGCAGGCTGCGTCAACGAAATGGAACTTTTTACCTTTTCGTCCCGGGCTTGCCGGCGGGCATTGTATCAGCGTCGACCCTTATTATCTTTTATACCGGAGCCGTGAGCTGCCTTTTTCGCCGACCTTAGTCGCCGAGGCACGCCGAGTCAATGAATTGGTCAAGACCCGCATCGTGCAACGTTTACTTGGATTTTTACAGGAACAGGGCATTCGTCAAACCCATGCCCGGATCCTTATAAAAGGGGTCACCTTTAAGGCCAATGTTGCAGACATACGAAACGCCAAGATCGCAGAGGTGGCCCTGGCATTGATCGGTTTGGGTTGCCTTGTTGAACTAACTGACCCCCTGGCTGATGCCAAGGAAGTGGAGCGGGCATATGGTCTTTCGCTGGTCTCTGAAGAGAGAGTCGATTACGATGTTGTCGTCATCGCTGCCAATCATGCAGCGTATTATTCGCTTGGGGAGGATTATTTTTGCGAACGAACCCGTCCGGGTGGATTGATCGCCGATCTTGGCGGGATCTACCGAAATAAAATTACACAACGAAACTATTGGACCCTCTGATATGCCTTTTATAAAAACCGATATTCCCGATCTTCTCGTCTTCGAGCCACAGGTACACAGCGATGCAAGGGGTTATTTTTTCGAATCATACAATCAATCCGTATTTCAGCAAGAGGGAATCGATATTCGGTGGGTACAAGACAACCAGTCCTCTTCTCAGTACGGTGTTATTAGGGGGTTGCATTTTCAGACACCACCCTATGCGCAGACAAAATTGGTCAGGGTACTGCACGGTAATATCCTCGATGTAGCGATCGATATCAGAAAGGGATCGCCCACGTTCGGCAGATCGTTCGCCATAGAACTATCGGCAGAAAATAAAAAACAGCTACTCGTGCCCAAGGGATTCGCCCATGGTTTTTCCGTACTTAGCGAGCAAGCAGAGGTATTGTACAAATGTGATGCGTTCTATAATAAATCCAGTGAGCAGGGTTTTTCATTTGCCGATCCCGACCTGGCCATCAACTGGATGATCCCTTCCGATCGTGCCATTGTATCTGAAAAAGACAAGGTATTGCCACTGCTCAAAGAGCTGGAGTCGCCTTTTGTATTTTAATGATCAGAAGTAAATGTTATGGGTACATCCGCCGCAGAAAATAAAAAGCCCAAAGTACTTGTTACCGGTGCCAACGGTCAGCTGGGAAAGGAATTTCGTCAGCTCGAAAAAGCCTGGCCGCAGTTTGATTTTTTATTTCTTTCCAGGGAGGATCTGCCCATTCATCATTTTGAGTTGGTCCGAAACTACTTTGCGGCCTTGCATCCGGATTACCTGATCAATTGTGCAGCCTATACGGCAGTGGATAAGGCTGAATCAGAAAAAGAGCTGGCCTATCAGATCAATGCAGAGGCGGTCGGGGTTCTGGCAGCTATTTGCCATCAGCAGCGTTGCAAATTTATTCACGTCTCTACCGATTATGTTTTTGACGGATTGGGTCATCGCCCCTACACAGAAGAAGATCCTTGCTCTCCGCAGTCGGTGTACGGGGCCTCTAAATACGAGGGCGAGCAACTGGCCCTTCGCTACGATCCCGATTGCATCATTATCAGAACTTCTTGGGTGTATTCTTCTTTTGGAAAAAATTTCGTCAAGACCATTTTAAGATTGCTTAGCGAAAAGCCCGCCTTGTCGGTGGTCAATGACCAGTTTGGTTCTCCTACCTATGCTGCCGATCTGGCCGAAGCCATCCCAATGGGCCTGACGGTTCAGGTCCACGACGATGCTCTGATAGATGTCGTCGATTTCATCTGCCAGACCATCGACAAACGCCGCCTGATTGCCCTTTGCAATTTCGATTGCCGGGCCGGT
>CAZZLP010000053.1:0-7996 GCA_964654705.1 uncultured Chitinophaga sp. | reverse complement strand
ATTTGATCATAGCGAGGAACTTTGCGTAAAGGTATTTTAAAACAAGGTCAAAAGACGAGCAAGGGCTATAATGAAAAAATCCCTCCGAAAACGGAGGGATCCTATAAGGATGGGTTAGTAAGTACAGGGAAATAAATTTCCCTACACAATCTTACTATTTCTTTCATACAACAAAAAAATTTTTTTCGTTTGATTTTATCAACATTTTAAAATCAGCTGTGGATAAACGCAAAAATATTTTGACTTCATCGTGCTTGCTACCTTTGTCTAAAATAGTCAACGATGCAATTCGAAAAACCTGTTCTTGTTACAGAATTGGCCGCACTGCTGCAGGCTACCTTGCTGGGAGATGCCGCCGCTGTTGTAACGGGTATCAATGAGATCCATAAAGTAGAGACCGGCGATGTCGTCTTTGTCGATCATCCAAAGTATTATGATAGCTGTCTTCGTTCGGCGGCCACTTGCATCATCATCAATAAAGAAGTACCTGTTCCTGCAGGTAAATCGCTGTTGGTCGTGTCCGACCCTTTTACGGCCTACCTTACGTTGGTCAACAAATACCGGCCCTTTACCCCTTCTATGGTTCCGGTCAGTGCGTCTGCCGTTATTGGAGAAGGCACGGTCGTAATGCCCGGTGCCTATATTGGCAATCATGTGGTGATCGGAAAGAACTGCCTCATTCATCCGCAGGTAACCATACTCGATTACTCTCAGATCGGTAATGACGTGATCGTACAGGCCGGCACTGTTATTGGCAGCGATGCTTTTTATTATAACCGAAAAACTATCCTGACGCATCAGTATCGTAAAATGAAGAGTTGCGGTCGGGTACTCATCCACGACCATGCAGAGATCGGAGCGGCCTGCACGATAGACCGGGGCGTAACGTCCGATACCGTTATTGGGGCGGGCACTAAGATCGATAACCACGTCCATATCGGACATGATTGCGTGATCGGAAAAAATTGTCTGATCGCCGCACAGGTAGGACTGGCCGGCGCCGTTACGGTCCAAGACGAAGTGATCTTGTGGGGGCAGGTCGGTGTCAACAAAACGCTCACGATCGGCAAGGGGGCCGTCGTATTCGGCCAAAGCGGTGTGGTTAGTTCCATCGAGGGAGAAAAGACCTATTGGGGTACGCCAGCCGTCGACTTCAGTGAAAAGAAAAGAGAGTTGGTCTGGGTCAAACGAATTCCTTCTATGTGGAATAAATTAAAAGCACTGGTCGGGTAAATTATAGCGTTATGAGCGGTTTTGCCATAGGCGATAAAAGTGATCTCTTCTTACAACGCGTTACTGGCTAACGAACCTGCTTGTCTTCTATAGCATTGGCAGGCCTCGCGTATGGTTTGCTCGAGCGGGGTGTAAGTAAATTCAGGAAAATCTTGTAAAAGTTTGCGGTTGTCAAATCGCGTGGCGCTGACGGCCACTCTTGCACTTTCACGGGTCAGCAAGGGTCTTTTACCGGTCAGAAAGGCCCGTATGGCTTCGATCCGCCAGGCCAATCCCAGTAGCGGGCCAGTGGCTTTTATGGAAGGTCTTTTGCGTCCGAATCCATCGGCCATGCAAGATTGCAATTGCTGAAAGGTCCAGGTATCACCATTGATGATGTAGCGCTGCCCTCCTTTTGCTTTTTCTAGCAACAGTAGGGTAGCACGTGCTACGTCTTGTACATCCACAAATCCATTCAGCCCTCCGGTATACCAGCGAAATCCGTCGTATAACTGTTTAAAAATCGCGCAACTGCTCTGCTCCCAGTTTCCGTATCCCAGAATGGTGCTGGGGTTAATGATGACCGTATCGAGTCCTTCGCTGAATCCGCGCCAGGCATGCAACTCTGCCTGAAACTTACTGCGGGCATAGTGCGTATGCAGGGGTCCTTCTTTCCATTTTGCGGTTTCATCGACCCATCCCCCGCCCGCGACCCGGCCCAACGCCGCTACCGAGCTAACATGTACCAGCCGTTTTATTTTTTTTTCGATGGCTGCATTTACCACATTGTTCGTTCCTTCTGTATTTATCTGGTAGAGCGCCTCTTTGTCTTGGGCCACAAACGAAACCATCGCCGCACTGTGAATAACGGCATCCATGCCTTCCATGGCTTCTTCTAGCGAAACGATATCGAGAATATCCCCATCGAACCATTCCACCTGGTTCAAGATGGCGGGATCTATCCAGGTAGGCCGTTTTTGACTGCGCACTAGTGCTCTTACCTGATAGCCTTGTTGCAAAAAGGCCACGACCAGATAAGAACCCAGAAAACCACCGGCGCCGGTTACCAGAATTTTTTTATACATCACCCCGATTTGTATTGGTAATAACCTTCGCCCGATTTTTGACCCCATTTGCCGGATTGCACTAATTGTTGTTGCAGGGCAGAAGGTCGGAGTCTCTCGGGTCTTCCGAGTTGCTCATAAACCGAGCAACTAACGGCGTAATTGATATCGTTGCCGATCAGGTCCATCAATGCAAAGGGGCCCATTTTAAAACCGGCCGCTGTAAGAATACGGTCGATCTGTGGCAGAGTGGCTTTTTCCTCTTCTGCCAGCCGCAGCGATTCGATGTAAAAAGGGCGTGCCACGCGGTTAACGATAAAACCGGGAGAGTCGATACAACGTACCGGCGTTTTATGCAGGTCTCGGACAAGTTGGAGTGCCGTTTGCTCCACTGCGGGGGCCGTGAACGGGGTCGTGACCACCTCTACCAATTTCATGAGCGTGGCCGGATTAAAAAAATGCAATCCGATGACTCGCTCCGGATGCTGAATAGCTTTGGCCATTTGGGTAATGGAGAGCGATGAGGTGTTGCTGGCAAAAATGCAGTCACCATGATTGAGTTCGGCCAGTTGATTAAACAAGGCAATCTTTGGTTCGGGCTGCTCCACGATGGCCTCTATAAAGACCTCACCCAAACAGCGCTCGATCTCTTCGGTAAATTCAATTCGTGCCAATGCCTGAACGGCATCTGTCTCGGCTATCTTTCCTTTTTCGATGCTTCTGTCAAGTTCTTTTTGAAGTTGCACTCTTGCTTTTTCGAGTGCGGCAGGCTGCAGATCGAACAGACGTGTCGTAAAACCTGCCAGTGCGGCGGTCAGAGCAATACCCCTTCCCATCGTTCCTGCCCCGCATACTCCAATGGTGTTGATCTCCATGTTCGGGGCTTATCAGGTGGCGGCCGAAAATTGTTGTAAGAAACGGACATCGTTTTCGCTGAACAAACGCAGGTCGCTGACCCCGTACTTTAGCATGGCTGGTCTTTCTACGCCCATACCAAAGGCAAATCCGCTGTATTTTTCAGGATCGATACCGCAGTTGCTGAGTACATTGGGATGAACCATTCCGCAACCTAGTATCTCTACCCATCCCGATTTCTTACAAACCGGACAACCTTTGCTTTGGCAAATAAAGCAGCTCACGTCCATTTCGGCACTGGGCTCGGTAAACGGAAAATAAGAAGGACGAAAACGCACCTTTACATCGGCCCCGTACATCTCTTTCACAAAAAAGTAAAGGGTTTGCTTGAGATCGGCGAACGATACTTGTTCGTCTATGTAGAGTCCTTCTACCTGATGAAAGAAACAATGACTGCGGGCACTCACGGTCTCGTTTCTAAAGACACGTCCCGGCATCAGCATCCGAAGCGGTAGCGATCCTTTTTCCATTTCGCGGATCTGTACACTGCTGGTATGCGTGCGTAGCACCCAATCGGGATTTTGTTGAATGTAAAACGTGTCCTGCATATCCCTTGCGGGGTGATGAGCGGGCAGGTTAAGGGCACCGAAGTTGTGCCAGTCATCTTCGATCTCGGGTCCTTCGGCTACGGCAAAACCAAGCCGTTGAAAGATCGATACGATCCGGTTTTTCATTAAGGTTACCGGATGACGCGATCCGAGAGGAAATGGTTGGCCGGGCAAACTCACATCTATATCGGCCACTCCCTGTTCGGGGGTTACCGCACTCATCAATTGGTCGTAATGGGCGGTAACGAACGCTTTGAATTCGTTGAGTAGTTGGCCGGCCTCTTTCTTTTTTTCTGCCGGCACTTCTTTCATGGCATTCATCAATTGCTTTACCACTCCTTTGGTGCCCAAGTATTTGATCCGAAAAGCCTCTGCCTCGTCGGGGCTGGTGGTGGTAATGCTGCCAATCTCACTGCGGAGGGCATCGATCTGTTGCCATAGATTCTCCATACGACAAAAGTAAGTCCAAACCAGCAATTAATTATCTTGCAATCATGTCAGATCATCTTGGTATCGAAGATTTCCTGGTTCCTGTCAACAAAGCGATGCTGTCGCAAGACCAGGGGTATAAAGAAGGACAGATCGGTCATGCCATTCAAGTATTCGATCAGGCCTTACCCGAACTCGACGAAGCGCAACTGGTTATGGTGGGATGTCCCGATCATCGCGGAGCGGGAATCGAGCAGCACCAGACCATGGGACCTGATGCGATTCGTCGCCAGTTCTATGATCTTTTTTATTGGCATTCCGGACTGGTGTTGGCCGATGTGGGCAATATTCGTACCGGTGCCACCTTGTCGGATACCTATGCCGCCCTTCGCACGGTTGTCTCGGCCCTTATCGCAGAACAAAAGACGGTCATTATTCTGGGAGGATCGCATGACCTGACCATGGCCCAGTACCAGGCCTATATACAACGCAGACAATTGATCGAGGCCACTTTGGTTGATGCCCTGATCGATCTGGATGCCGACGCCTTGCTTCCTGCCCATCATTTTCTAATGGAAATGCTTACCGGTACGCCCAACTTTATTCGTCATTACAATCATATCGGGTTTCAGAGCTATTATGTACATCCGCAATTGTTGGAGACCCTCGATAAACTCCGGTTCGATTGTTACCGGGTGGGCAATGTTAAAGAAGCACCCGACGAAATGGAGCCCGTTATTCGCAACAGCCATCTGTTTAGTTTTGATATTTCGGCACTCGCCAATGCATACTCACCGGCCAGCACCATCTCTCCCAACGGGTTTACGGGCGAAGAAGCCTGTACGCTCTTTCGCTATGCGGGGATGAGCCCTACCATCAATACGGTAGGTGTTTATGGATACGACCCTCGTTTGGATCGTCAGGACTTGAGTGCTAAACAGATCGCACAGATGCTGTGGTACCTGCTCGATGGAAGAAGCCGAGGACGTCGCGAAGCCGCTTTGCAAGAAAAAGATTCTTTCAACGAATACTATATGGCCTTTGCAGAAGTAGAGACCATTTTCTTGCAGAGTAAAAAGACCGGTCGCTGGTGGATGCAATTGCCCAACAAACAATTTATTGCCTGCAGTTACAAAGATTACTTGCTCGCCAGTAGCAACGAGATTCCCGAGCGCTGGCTCCGCGCCCAGGAGCGGGGCTAAGCAGGCGCTCTTAAAAAAAGCAATTGATGCAACTAACTCCATTACGGTTTTGGCAACAAGGGCACTGGATGCTGCTGCTGCTCTTGAGTGCTTGTGGTACCCAGCAACAGGTACAAAAGATTGCGCATCGCCAACTAGCTTCTGTCGCGGCTTTAGAGAATGCCCATTGGGGAGTGAGTATCTTGGATCTGTCAACGAACCGGTACTGGTATAATCAAAATGGTCACAAATTTTTTGTACCGGCCAGCAACACAAAGATCCCGACTTGTTATGTAACCATGCGACACCTGCAAGACCGACTGCCTGCTGCGGTAGTGCGGGAGACTGCCGATACCTTGTATGTGCAGCCTATGGGCGACCCCAGTTTCTTGCATCCTGATTTTACAGCCCAACCCTTGTGGCAACAGATGCTGGCTGCTAAAAAGCATGTCGTCTTGCGTTTTTCTTCTCAAGATCGCTTTGAGGCCTATGGCAGTGGCTGGTCTTGGGATGACTATCAAGAGCCTTATCTCGCAGAGCGGAGCGCTTTTCCACTCTATGGCAACTTGGTTTCTTTCGAGGCCACTCATCAGCGATTAAAAGCAACTCCTTCGCTGGTCCTTCGTCCTCCTTTTATAAAAGAACCTCTGATACAGTTGTTGGGCACTGGCGGTAATTTTTCTATATCCAGAAGTCAAGACGAGAATGTGTTTTCGGTCAATCGGGGCGTGCGGTCTTTTGCCAAGACCACTATTCCTTATAAAACAAACCGGGGCGTTACCAATTTCAATTTCTTGCAAGACACGCTACAACAGGTGGGGCTATCCTCTTCTGTTAGTATTGATGCGCTGCCGCTGCAAGGACAGCTTTTGTATTCTCAACCTCTCGATTCGTTGCTGGTTCCGCTAATGCATCGAAGTGATAATTTCTTTGCCGAACAGAGTCTGCTCATGGTCAGCCAGCGGGTATTGGGATACATGAGCGATCGTGCGTTGATTGACACACTACTGGCTACCGATCTGAGCGGATTGCCCCAACGTCCGCGTTGGGTAGACGGTTCGGGGCTTAGTCGCTATAACTTGTTTACCCCCCAAGACATGGTGACTATTTTGTACCGTATGCAGCAGGAGTTCGGCTGGTCGCGGATAAAGACGATCTTTCCTTGCGGTAACGAGGGCACCTTACGGGGCTATTACGTGGCAGACAGTACGGCTATCTATGCCAAAACTGGAACATTGAGCGGGGTCGTGGCGCTGAGTGGATTTTTGCAGACCCGAAAAGGAAAATGGCTGGCTTTTTCTGTATTGGTCAATAATCACCAATCGACAGCGGCCGTTGTTCGCCGCGCAGTAGAACAATTTTTATTGGACTTACGATACCGATACTGACCGATTTATAAAAGTTCTTTTCTGCGAACGGGTACTCGCTAAACGGCAAGGGTCATCTTTCGAACAAGCCGGACAAATAAGTACGGCTAAAGGCAAAATAGGTGGGGTTTCCGTCGGGAGTGTGGCCCGGTTGCTGACAGGCCAGCAATTGGATTACCAATTGTCGCATTTCTTTTTCACTAAGCGGGCTGCCTGCCTTTATGGAGCGGTGTTTTACCAGCGAGCGGATCAGCTTTTCGCGCATGGTAAAGCTGGTATCGGTATTGAAATGTTTGTATTCTTCCAACATCGATTCAATGATATTTTTTTCGTGGCCTGTCTGTACATCGGCGGGGGTGGCTAAAATCTGGAACGATCCGTTACCGCTCGATTCAAGCAAGAATCCTAAGCTGCTCAGCGAACCACTGAGTTCTTGCAGTAAGGCCGCATTGGAAAGCGATAGCGAAAGTGTAATAGGAAAAAGCGTTCGCTGCGCGGTAATGGGTCGATCGGAACTGCTTTGTTGCAATTCTTCGTACAAGACTCTTTCGTGTGCTCCCTGCTGATCGATGAGCCAAAACCCGTCACGGTGCGAATACAAGATATAGGTGTTGAGTAATCCTGTTACGCTAATGGTCTGTTCATCGATTTCGGTGGTCAGTAAAGGAATGGTCGCAGTAGTTTCGGGCTCACTGGTCTTCCAGTCGGTGGGGTACGATTTAAAGCCACTGGGCTGGATCAGGTGTGCCTGATTCTTTTGGGTAAAGCTTCTGAAAATGGAACTGTCTGCGGCGGCCGATCTTTTTTCTTCGGTAAAGGGTTGTTGAATGGACGATAGTTGCTGAATGGAGGCATCCAGCTCGAAGTCGAGCGTTGGGGTAACGCTAAATTGGGCCAGGGCATGTTTTACGGCCGCTTGCACAAAAGCATATACGATCTTCTCATCTTCGAATTTTATCTCTTGTTTGGTAGGATGAACGTTGATGTCGATCTGTTGCGGGTCCAGGTCAATAAAAAGTACATAGAGTGGAAAATGATCGGGCGCCAACATTCCCTGAAAGGCATGCATAACGGCATGATGCAGGTAAGCACTCTTGATAAAACGATTATTGACAAAAAAGTATTGCTCACCCCTGGTCTTGCGAGCCGTATCGGGCTTTCCTACAAAGCCCCGGATATTCAGATAATCGGTCTCTTCTTTTACCGTTACCAGCCTCGATTCGTAGGAGGTCCCCATCAATTGTACCACTCGTTGCTTAAGAGAGCCGCTTTCTAATTGA
>CAZZLP010000052.1:0-8064 GCA_964654705.1 uncultured Chitinophaga sp. | reverse complement strand
CGCCCACGCGAAACAACAAGGCATATTTTTTTAGCCATTCTTCGGGCAATACCCCCAACGATCCGTCGCTGAGTTGCACATAAGGTTGTTTATTGGCCAATGCCTTTTTTATATCCGACACGGTTACCTGCTGATCACCAAAGACAATATTGACCTTGGCGTCGAACCAATCGGTATGACTACTTATAAAAATGCTTGTCTTAGGCTTAGCCGTATTAAAACGATAATGCTTGAGTAACTCAAACCCAAAGACCGGTGTCTTGGCCTCCTTCATGGCATCAATAAAAAGAAAGAACCAATTGTTGCGAAGTACATCGGGGCCTTTCAGAGCCAGGGTGCCATCTTCATTATTATAGACGAACCCGGAGTGCAGACTTTGCAGTTTTTGTAAAAACGCATTTTCTTTTTCAGTCTGCCGCTGAATAATGAGCACACCGTCTCCCTTCGGGACCAACACTCGTTGCCCGTCTTTGAAGCCCGCCTCGTAGCCCTGGTAAAGAAACCGCGGGGTAAAGACCAGGTAGTCTCCCTTTTCACTGAGCACCACACGCGGCTCGGGCGCCGTATTGCCGATCTCGGTAGTCAGCGACTTGTCAAATTGAACCGTATACTCCTTAGATAAAGGCAGAATGCGTTCTTGAAGCTCGTGTTTCCATTGCGCCGCCTGCATAACACGCTTTCCGGTGGGTCGAAACTGTTCGATGAGCAAGATGGTCTCTTTGTTCTTGTAACAAAAACCCTGATGATTATAAAAGAACAACAGCGGGGTCGGTGCCTCATTATCCGAAAGGTCCAGTTCGGCAATACCGGCCTTTACTTTACAAAAAAGAGTGTAGTGGCTGTTTTTTTTGACCACGAACAGGGGCTGTGCCTCTGTCAATTGAAGTTGGAGTGATTGCAGGTGCGCGGTCTTAAAGGGTTTGCCCGCCGCTAACGTATAGACCAACGCCTGCGATCCGAACTCCTGAAACAAACGATGCAATTTAGGCTGAAGATATTCGGTAATCAGGTCTTTGGTCTCTTCCGGAAGATCGTCCTCTTCGTGATGCAAAATATTTTCCCAAATACCAGAAAAAGGAGAGTTGCGGTTTACATATTTGTTGATCTCGGTGTCTTGTAGTTTACGCAACAGTTGCAACAAGGCCGCATCGGTAGCAGGGAAAGTATCTGTATTGACAAAACGCGCTATGTCCAGTTTTTCGACAGTTCCTGCAAACCCGTCATTAGAATCATTCGGTTCACCGATCACCGCATCGACCGAAAAACGAGGAAACGACTTTTTATTAAAGTTGAATACAACCCCCAGCCTTTGTTGTGGCACCTCTGTTGGCTCCGAGACCGGTGCCTCGGGTGGCAAGGTCGTTACTTCCTGAAAAGAGCGAAGGGCCGGCCGGGTAACCGGAGCCGCTACCGCCACCCGCTTGATAGCGACATCGAGCACACGCAAAAAGGGTTTGCCTTCTTGGTAGGTAAACTCAAACTTTCCTTTCAGGTCATCCTTTAGCGAATACCCGTACGCTTCGAGAAGTTTGTTCTTTTCTTTATCCCAATTGCGGATACTGTCAAAATAATTGGCCCCATACGTATTGAGGAGTTGCAAGAACACGATCACCTTGGGCAAACAAAGCGGATGCTCAGGATCCTCATAGTCACAACTGGTGTCAAAATTGCGCTCTTCGTTCTTTTTGATCAAAACTTCGTAAAGCTGACCCTCCAAACGTACCTGTGCCTTGACTGTTTCATTCTCGGCATATTCAATGACCGCCTTTTGGGTACGCAGAAAAGTCTCCGCCTGCACCAACGTCTCGGCCGCACAGAGCAGTCGAAGGTGTTTCAGGTCGATCGACTTCATCTTGACCACTGTATGACGCTGGTCATATCGAATATGTCCCGTTTGTAAATGACCACGATCGAGCAGTTCCTGCAATTGAAACAGGGCCGCCGCTTCGTGTCGGCAGATATCGCCCAGGTTATAAGGACAGCCGCAACGAAGCGATGTTGCCTTGGGATCTCTAAAATGATGAATGTAGACTTTATAGAAGGTACTATAGCTGTCATCCTTTACGCGAAAGGTGGCCGTTCCAAAGAGCTCGTCGTATTCGACCAGTTCTACGTACCCGATAGCATGAATCTTTTTTCCTCGCTTGATGACCTCGTCGGTGCCGTGCGTGTAAACGTATTTAACTAAATGCGGTAATGCCAAAGTACTGTCGCGTTAAAAGATCGAGATTAAAAAAAGGATAACCTACAAATCTAAAGGAATGTGATCCGTATTTCCATCAATGAAAAAAGAAAAAACCGAGTCGGCCCGTATTGGCCGAAATGTGCGGCTTTTTCCGTATCTTGAAAGATTTTATCTCTCTATTACCAGCTTGCCCTCTTTATAGTAAGGAAGCACATTGGCCGCATCGGGGGTGAGACAAAAATTTATATCCTCGATCAACCCAAATCGTTTGACCAACCGGTGATAGTGTGTGAGCCGGGGGGCAAAGTCGAGCAATTGATCCTTGTGTTGTCGATACAGCGACACGGCCATCAGCGAGCTGTCGCAGTGAATAGAAAATTGCTCTTGCAGTCTGTCAATGACCGCGCCGGCAAAAAGGGTGTCTTCGAGGTTAAATCGGTCTTTCCAGCCGGCACATCCCAATACGACGTTTTTTTGTTGTGTCTGCAGATAATCACAAACAGCACTCAGGTTCGGAAAACTGCCTGCCACAATTGTAGCTGCGTTTCGATCGAGCGCCATTTGCAACAGTCGCGTACCATTGGTCGTGGTCAATACAAGATTGCGACCTTCGATAAACTCACGTGTATACTCGAGCGGAGAATTACCGTGCTGCAGCCCCTCGGCGATCATGCCATCGCGCTCACCGGCGGCGATACCATCTATGTTTTTGCTCATCTCAATGGCCTTGGGCACAGAGTCGACCGGAATCACCGCCCGGGCGCCGTTATAGAGTGCCGAGGCAATGGTAGAGGTGGCTCTGAAAACATCAATGATCACTACTACGCTGTCTGAGAGATCGTACAAATGAAGTAAGGCCGGAGAAAGAGAGGTATAGAGCGTGGGTTGGTTTTTCATGCAATAATAGTTGGCTGCCGGCAAAAGTTATTGGCTGCTATTTGATAAGTATTTTTTTCCAACGATCGGTTTCGGCAAATTTTTTAAGGGTATCGTTACGCCGCTGCAACAGGGTTTCCATGTAACGGGTAAAGTACAGTGCGTTGAACCACCGCCCCAGACGGCCGTAGGGCATTTCAAAATCGAGCAGGTCGATCAGCAACATCCCGTTATCAATCGATTTAAAATGATGTTCGTGCTGCAGCCGGGTCAGGTCGCCTTGAAGCTGCACTTCGATCATGACCTCGGGGCGTTGCAATTCGACATACTTTACGCGTTGAAGCCTTTCTTTAAAAAGTTGATGCGAACGCCAGGTAACCGTATCGCCCTTCTCGATCAATCCAAAGCGGGTTCCCGCCACGGCCTCCAACTTGTATGGTGCCATAGATTCTTTGTAGACCGTAATATGCCGGCTCAGGTCAAACACCACCTCGGCAGGGGCCGCAATAAAGGTTGTCAGGTGAATAGTGGGCATAGCGGTAACTATAC
This sequence comes from uncultured Chitinophaga sp., assembly GCA_964654705.1. Classification (GTDB taxonomy): domain Bacteria; phylum Bacteroidota; class Bacteroidia; order Chitinophagales; family Chitinophagaceae; genus JJ008. The sequence goes on along the minus strand of CAZZLP010000052.1, from coordinate 4,454 downwards.
AAAAGGAAATTTTACAACCTGAGCCTTCAATTGTTTGTCGCGCACCTGTATATAGATCGTATGATCCAGTTGTGCTTGAGATGTTTGCACGTATCCCATGCCAATGGCTTTGCCCAGCGTGGGCGACTGCGTTCCTGACGTAACTACGCCAATAACAGCGCCGGTCGCATCTTTTATCTCGTATCCGTGTCGTGGTATGCCTTTATCGATCATCTCGAAACCTACCAATTTTTTAGAAAGCCCCTCTGCCTTTTGACGTGCAAACAGAGCCGAAGAGGTAAACTCTTTGGTAAACTTCGTAATCCAACCCAACCCTGCTTCGAGCGGAGAGGTCGTTTCGTCAATGTCGTTACCATACAAACAAAATCCCATTTCGAGTCGTAGCGTATCGCGGGCGCCCAGTCCGATCGGCTTTAATCCTTGCGGTCCACCGAGCGAAAAAATAGCATCCCAGATCTTTTCGGCATGATCTTCGGTATCCTCAAAATAAATTTCTACGCCGCCTGCACCGGTGTACCCGGTAGCGCTAATCAGTACATTCTCTATCCCGGCAAACGTTCCTTTTACAAACGTGTAATACGCCAGGTTGACCAGATCAAGATCGGTAAGGGGTTGCAACAGACGCGCCGCCTGCGGGCCTTGCACGGCCAACAGACAGGTCTTGTCAGAGATGTTGTGCATCTCGACCCCCTTATGATTATGTTGTTGTATCCAGTTCCAGTCCTTTTCGATATTGGAGGCGTTCACCACCAGCATATAGGCCTTGTTCGGCTCGAGACAATAGACCAACAGGTCGTCTACGATGCCTCCCTTGTCGTTCGGCAAACAACTGTACTGCACTTTTCCGGCAAATAGTTTTGCAGCATCGTTGCTGGTGACTCGTTGAATCAGATCGAGCGCATCGGGGCCCTTGAGCACAAATTCGCCCATGTGGCTAACATCAAAAACGCCGGCGTTTTTACGCACCGTGGCGTGCTCGTCGTTGATCCCGGAATAAGAGATGGGCATTTCGTATCCTGCGAAAGGAGCCATCTTAGCCCCCAGGGCAAGATGCTTTTTATAAAACGGAGTTTGTTTTACCGACATGTGCTTTTTTTGAAAGCACAAATGTACGCGAATCCGGGGTTGTTCTATAGCGCAGCAGGGGGCGCCGGGGGGCCGTCCGAAAGAACAGTATCGTCAACCGGGCGAAGCCCTCCTCCCGGCATCATCTTGTACAATACATCGCTCTGATAGCGCAGATCGGCATCGTCCCAATAGATCTCCTTGATCCTTCCCCGCTTGTTATAGCGAATATGCAATTCGCCGATGGTCAGTTTTTCTTTGATCGATTCGTCGAACGAGATGGTCTTTCCGACGGGTATCTGCACCACCAGTTTTATCTGCTGGGCACGGTACTTGTCGTTGGCCGCAATGGCATAATAACTGGGCAAGTCCACAATAATCCCGCTGTCGGCCTTGTTGGCTCCTGTTACAAAATAACCGTTTGCATTGATCGGATATGACAACGCTTCTGCTCTCCGGGCGGCCTGCTTGGCGTTCTTTCCGTTGGCGCTGCGAATTATTTCTATGTGATAATCGCTGTCTGGGCTTTCGACCGTTTCAATAACGATCGCAGAAAGCTTGAGCGTATCTTTAGAAAGGTCCCATCCTTTTTCTTCTCCCTGTATGTCGATCCAAGGAACCCTGTCGCTATAAACGAGCGTAGGCTGCGAAACGGTAAGACGGAGCGTAGAAGGATCGATTACCGGTAGCACAACTGAATTGACCCTTTGCTCGCGTACGGCAAAGTCTTTGCCGATGCTGCTAATAAAGAGAAAGAGCAACACCCAGCCCAGTGTCCAGAGCGAAAAGAATCCGTACCGCAGCACCCTGCTTTTTTTCTTGATTCCCACCACTCTTCTGATTAGCCAAATGATGACCCCCAACAAAGGCACGATCCCAAAGAAGAGGACCGCCGCCCAGGCCAATAGCTGCTGGGCATTGTTATCCCAGACAAAACTTTGATAAGGCCAGGTAATGGCTCCCGCAAAACAGATAGCCAAGAGTGCCATCATTAAAGAAAAAGCCAGCACACCGAAAATAAAAGCAAAGAACACTTTGATCAATAGACCGATCAACCTAAAGATCCTTCCGGCAATGGTTCGTTCCTTTCCGGTAAATTTCTGTTGGATGCGCTGATTGACCTCGCCGGCCAATTTTTCGGCCTTACCGGGCAATTCATTGGCCACCGTCTCTATTTCTTTACTCCAAGCGGTTACTTTTTGATTGACCTCGCCGGCCAATTTTTCGGCCCCTTGCGTCACTTGTTTTTGAATAGAGGCCAGATCGATCTTCTCTCCGCGCATCTCCATTTTCTGATAGGGCGTAATGGCCTTGGGTAAAATAATCCACAGCGTGATGTACATTATTATCGAAAACCCGATCAGCGATCCAAAACTCAGATTAAATAAAACAAAGGTCAAATCGTCGTCTGTCCAATCCAGAATAGAAAATAATATCGTGAGTAGTAGCGGAGACAAGAAAAGTAACCTGATAGTTCTAACGGGTTTATCAAAATAGGCAGCGAATCCACCGGCCACACCACCAAAAATTTTATTATCGGGGTCTCTGTAAAAGCGCTTCCCCTTAAAGGACTCAACGGTAGAGGCTGGTAAGAAGATCCATAGTAGTACATAGCCAAACAGCGCCAGACCAAAACTCGAAAAGGCCAGTATGACCAGCAAGGCGCGCACAATGGCCGGATCGACTCCGAGATAGGCGGCCAATCCGCCGGCTACTCCTCCAATGATCTTATTCGCTTCATCGCGGTATAGTTTTCGGTGGTGTGCATTGCCTGTGTGTCCCGCATAATTCTTACTGCCGGTGTTGGATGTCGGCGAAGTGTCGTTGGTAGCGCTTTCGGCGACACTTTCTTGCGCCAACTCCTCGGGACGACCCATTTGCGCGATCAACTCTTGTACATCCAATTCAGTAATGCAGACGCTGCCATTGTTGATCTTATCGTGCATCAATTCAGCGATCCTGCCTTGCATGTCGTTGATGATCTCTTCGCGACTATCTTCGGCCGCAAAAAAATCGCGCAAGGAGGCAATGTATGATTGCAATTGCTCAAAGGCTAGTTCTTCGATAGAAAGAATCCGTCCGCTTAAATTGATGGTGATGATCTTTTTCATGGCGATGCTGATAAAGGTTATTGTTGATAAACGAATCAGTAATTAGGTTAGAGATTGGTGGGTTTGGGAGAGGTGGCCTTGTTGACCGCTTCGGACAATTCTTTCCAAGTTTGCTCGAGTTCTTTGTAAAAAAGTTGCCCTTTTTCTGTCAGCGAAAAATACTTGCGGGGTGGTCCCGAGGGGCTTTCGACCCAACGATAATGCAACATCTCGGCGTTCTTCAGACGCGTTAGCAAGGGGTAGAGGGTCCCTTCCAGGATCTGCAATCCGGCGGCGCGCATTTCGTCGACGATATCCCCGGGGTAGGCCTCACCTCTTTTAATGGCAGAAAGGATGCAAAACTCCAAGATCCCCTTGCGCATTTGGCTTTGTGTATTGTCTATATTCATGGTATATTAATCGATTGACTCAGTAAAGATAGTACAAAATTATAGTACTATGTATAACAAAGTACCTTTTTTAATAAAATATTTTTTCCCTTTTTAAAAAGCTTCTTGATGAAAATTCAAAAATGCAACGATTTTTACCGATTTTTGCCATATATGATCAGAAAAACAGTCCTTTTTATCCATTTTTGCCTGATTTTGCTGATTTCCGGCTGTGCCGATAAATACCAGTCTTACCGGTCAAATTACTTATTTAAGAGCCCCACCGGGCAGCCAGACTATGCCAATCTGGACTACTGGGCGGCCCATCCGTACAAAAAAGATCCTTCGGACAGCGTACCGCGGCCGCTCAAAACCGAACCCAGAGATTCGGTAGCAGACGTATTCTTTATTCATCCGACCACTTTTACCGATAAAAAAGAGGCAGCCCGCTCCAACGCGGCCATTGATGATGACTATATCAACGCCAAGACCGATTATTCGACCATCCTTTTTCAGGCCAGTGCGTTCAACCAACAAAGTCGTGTATTTAGCCCCCGGTATCGTCAGGCACATATAGGCAATTTCTATGGCGCGGATTCGGCACTCGCCGTACAAGCCCTGCAATTGGCCTACTCCGATGTTAGAAATGCCTTTCGTTATTATTTACAACATTACAACAACCATCGCCCCATTATCATTGCCTCGCATAGCCAGGGCGCATTGATGGCCATTGAACTACTCAAAGAATTTTTTGATAACAACCCGCTACAACAACAATTGGTGGTGGCCTATGTGGTAGGATGGCCTCTTGAGACAAGCAGTTTTAAATCGCTGCAGGCCTGCGCTCAACCCGCGCAAACCGGTTGTGTGTGCAGCTGGAGAACGTTTAAGATGGGATACGAAGCGCCAT
>CAZZLP010000051.1:0-8191 GCA_964654705.1 uncultured Chitinophaga sp. | reverse complement strand
ATGTATACCGTGTTTTGTAAGAAAATATTGCCTGCGGTCTCGATCCCGAACAAGCCGTGCTCTATTGTCAGAGTCATGTTCCTGAAACGGCCGAGCTTTACTTATTGCTCAACATGCTGGCCTATGTGGGCGAGTTGGAAAAAACGGTCACCTTCAAAGACAAGGTTCGGCAGCATCCCGATAATGTCAATGCCGGTTTGCTCACTTATCCGGTCTTGCAGACCGCCGATATTATCTTACACCGTGCAGCGCTGGTACCGGTCGGTAAAGACCAGGAACAGCATCTCGAGATGGCCCGCAATTTCGTGAAGCGTTTCAATCATCGTTACGGAGAAGTATTTCCCGAGCCGCAAGCCTTTAATTTCGGAGAGGAGCTGCTCAAGGTTCCATCGCTCGATGGCGCCGGAAAGATGAGCAAGAGCGAAAATCAATATGCCACCCTCTACTTAGGAGACAGCGATGAACTGATCCAAAAAAAGGTCATGCGGGCCAAGACCGACAGTGGGCCAACGGCTCCGGGAACCCCTCAACCCGATTACATCGTCAACTTGTTTCAACTAATGAAATTGGTCAGCCCCTCCGAGACCGTGGCCCAATTTGAGGAAGCCTACAATAATTGCAGTATTCGCTACGGAGAGATGAAATCGCAATTGGCAGCCGATATGATTAGATTTATAGCGCCCATACGAGAAAAGGCCCTTTCGTTACAGCAAGATAGCAACTACCTGCAAAAAGTAATGCAGACCGGGGCGCAAAAGGCTCGTGAGAGTGCTTCGCAAACCCTGCGTCTGGTCAAAGAGGCGATGGGGCTCAACTATTATTAATTTCCCTAATTTTAACTCCCTTCAAAAAAAATAAGGCCAATCCATTGGCATCCCCGCATGGCAAAAGCAAGAAAACCCAAGCATATCGCAGTGGCCGGTAACATCGGAGCCGGTAAGACCACACTCACCGAACTGCTCAGTAAGCATTACAAGTGGATCCCGCATTTTGAGGATGTGGACCACAATCCTTATCTGATGGATTTTTATGAGGACATGCCCCGGTGGAGTTTTAACCTGCAGATCTATTTTTTGAATAGCCGGCTGCGTCAGCTGGTCGAGATACAGCAAGGTACCGAGACAGTGATCCAGGACCGTACCATCTACGAAGACGCCAACATCTTTGCGCCTAATCTTCACGAGATGGGGTTGATGAGCAAGCGCGATTTTGATAACTATTTTCATTTTTTTCAGACCCTCAAGTCATTGGTGCAACCGCCTGACCTGCTCATTTATTTGCAGGCTTCGGTACCTACCTTGGTGGGCCAAATACAAAAAAGAGGCCGTGATTACGAAGAGAACATCCGGCTTGATTACCTCAAGAAGCTCAACGAGTATTACAACAAGTGGATCGGCGAGTATAAGGAAGGAAAGTTATTGGTCGTAGACGTTGACAAGAACAAATTCGCCGAAAAAGACGAAGACCTGGGCGAGATTATCACCAAGGTCGATGCTGCGCTTTACGGACTATTCTAATTATTGGGCTGTATGAAATACCATCGACTTAACGCGACACTGTTCAGTAAGAACCGTTCTCGTTTTATGGCACAGCTGCCTACGAATTGTATCGCCATCTTTGTCAGCAACGATGCCTTTCCTTCTAACGGAGATGCCCTGCATCCCTTTAAACAAAACAGCGATCTGTACTGGCTTTCGGGTATCGAGCAAGAAGAAAGTATGGTGATTCTTTTTCCGGACCATCCCGATGCCCGTTATCGCGAGGTGTTGGTGTTGGAACGCCCCAATGAGTTAAAAGAGAAGTGGGATGGAAAAAGATTGCGGGTAGCCGAAGCACAGGCGATCAGCGGCATGGAGACCATCATTTGGCTAGACCAACTCGAGGCATTGTTGCCCGTGTGGGTGCATCTGGCCGAGACCATCTGTCTCGACAGCAACGAGAACGATAGAAAGTCGAGTTGGTTGCGCACCCGTGAGTATCGCTTTATAGACGAGATGCAACAGCGTTATCCGTTGCATCAGTATTGCCGTGCCGCCAAGATCATGAACCAGTTGCGTGCCATCAAAACCGCCGAAGAAGTAGCGGTCATCCAACAAGCCATTGACATTACAGAGCATACCTTTCGCAGGTTACTTTCTTTTATAAAGCCCGGTGTCATGGAATACGAGATCGAGGCCGAGATTTGGCATTCTTTTTTAAGTCAGCGCGCTACCGGTCCTGCCTATGGCAGTATCATTGCCAGCGGAGACAGGGCCCGCACCTTGCATTACGTTGCTAATAACCAGCCTTGTCTCGCCGGCGAATTGTTATTGATGGATTTTGGGGCCGAGTATGGCGGCTATTGCGCCGACCTGACACGCACGGTACCCGTGAGCGGAAAATTCAGCCGCCGCCAGCGCAACATTTACAACGCCTGTTTACACTTGCATAATTATGCCAAGAGTTTGTTGCGCCCTGGAATTACTATTTTGGAGTACACCGAGAAGGTGGGTCAAGAGGCTACCCAACAGTTTTTAAAATTAGGACTGATTCGCAAGTCCGATGTCAAGAACGAAGACCCGCAAAACCGCGCTTACAGAAAATATCTCTACCACGGTATCTCGCATCACCTGGGTATCGATGTGCACGACCTGGGTACCAAGACCGAGCCCATCAAAGCGGGCATGGTCTTTACCATCGAGCCCGGCATCTATATCGAAGAGGAACAAATGGGAGTACGGATCGAAAACAATGTATGGATTACCCGTACGGGCAACAAAGACCTGATGAAAAATATTCCCGTAACGGCCGACGAGATCGAGTCATTGATGAAAAAATAGGACATGCGTAAACAGCTCCCCAATTTTTTTACGTTGCTGAATTTATTTTTTGGTTGTCTGGCCATTGTTGGCGGACTTCAGTCAGGACTTGTCGTGGCGGTACGGCCCGAAGGGCAATGGTATGTCGACATTCCCGAAAAGATATGGATGGTCTCTCTCTTTATTGCGCTGGCCGCCCTAGTGGATTTTTTGGATGGGTTTCTGGCTCGCGCCCTGCAAGCCGATTCTGCCATGGGAAAACAACTAGATTCATTGGCAGACTTGGTCAGCTTCGGAGTGGCACCCGCCATTTTGATCTATCATTTCTTGCGCTTGGCCTGGGCGCAGTTACCCGCAGCGATGGAATTGAGTTCGGTTCTGCTTTGGCCGGCCTTTTTGCTGCCGTTGGCGGCGGCTTGGCGTCTGGCTCGTTTTAACCTGGCGCCTGCTTCTACAAAGGTATTTACCGGACTACCGGTACCCGCAGTCGGTCTTTTTGTAGCCTCGCTCCCGCTGGTGTATTGGAAAGCAGAACAACAATGGTTGATCGCGTTACTGCTCAATGCCTACTTTTATTATGGGATCTTACTGCTGCTTAGTTTCCTGATGGTCTCGCGTATTAAGCTGCTGACCTTAAAGTTTTCTTCTTTTTCGTGGAGCGACAACCGGCCCCGTTACCTCCTGATCGGAATTTCCATTGCGGCCGTTTTGTTGTTGCAATGGCTGGCCCTGCCGCTTATCATTGTCCTTTACGTTCTCTTATCTTTGCTCTTCAAAAATCAACTTACATGACCTATACCGTCGAGATCAAAGTGATGCCCTTAAAAGAGTTGCTCGATCCGCAGGGAAAAGCCGTTCTTGGAGGGCTTGCCAATCTGGGACTTTCTGCCATACAGGATGTTCGCGTCGGAAAAAATATTACGGTCCATGTAGCGGCCGATTCGGTCGAGCAGGCCAAGGCGCTGGCGCGTACCGCTGCCGAAAAGTTACTGGCCAATCCGGTCATGGAGTACTTTGAACTGGATTGCCGCCCTGCCTGATCTTCTCATCTTTTAACGAGTTGCTTCTTGTCAACAGCGTCTGTCGATATTGCCACTGGCCCTTCTAAGGGTGCCGACGAAAACAGACCTTCTGCCTCGTTGTACCTGGTGCCTACTCCCATAGGGAATCTAAAAGACATTACACTTCGGGCGTTGGAGGTGTTGCGAAGCGCCGATTTGATCTTGGCAGAAGATACCCGCACCACCGGAGTATTGCTGCAGCATTATCAAATACAGCGTCCCGTTACCTCTTTTCACCAGCACAACGAGCATAAATTGGTACCGCAACTGGTGCAACAACTGGCAGCGGGTACGGTCATGGCACTGGTTACCGATGCCGGTACTCCCGGTATTTCCGATCCGGCGTTTTTATTGGTGCGAGCTTCTATACAAGCCGGTCTTTCGATAGAGACCTTGCCGGGAGCCACCGCCTTTGTACCCGCGCTGGTCAACAGCGGTATACCTTCGAATCGTTTTTGTTTCGAAGGATTTCTGCCGCTCAAGAAGGGCCGTCAAACCTTATTGAAGCAATTGGCGGCAGAGCCACGTACCATGATCTTCTATGAATCGCCGCAACGTTTGTGTAAAACGCTCGAGGAATTTTGCATCGTGTTTGGAGAAGAGAGGCTTTGCAGCGTAAGCCGCGAGTTGACCAAGCTCTTCGAGGAACAATTTCGGGGAACGTTGCGTGCATGCCATACGCACTTTGCCTCTAAAAAAGTAAAAGGAGAGATCGTGCTGGTGGTGGCCGGTCTTGCCACATGAAATCTAAAAAATTAACGTATGCGATGTATTTTTTTAATGGGCCTGCTGAGTGTGGGTCTTGTAATTGGTCTTGGTAATGATGCGCTAGCACAGGGCAGTGGCTGGCAACAACGGGTGCAGTACAGAATGGACGTGCAACTCAATGTCCAGACCAACCGCTTTACCGGTACCCAGCAGCTGGAGTATTGGAACAATTCGCCCGATACGCTCGACAAGCTTTTTTATCATCTTTATTTCAACGCTTTTCAGCCAGGCAGTATGATGGATACCCGCAGCCGCCGACAAGGTACCATTCAGGTAGGTCGGGGAGTCGATTGGGACAACCGGGTCAAGGATCGCATTGTACAATTAAAGCCCGATGAGATCGGGGAGCAAAAGGTACGTTGGTTAAAAATGAATGGAAGGCTGCAGCAACTGCAAATGCACGAGACCATTTTGGAGGTTACGCTCGATAAACCTATTTTACCCAAGACGAAAGTAGTGCTCGATCTTGCCTTCGAAGGTCAGGTGCCCTTACAGATTAGAAGAAGCGGTCGCGATAACGCCACTACCAAAGTGCGGTACTCGATGAGCCAGTGGTACCCCAAGCTTTGTGCTTACGATCAAGATGGTTGGCATCCGACCCCTTATGTCGGAAGGGAGTTCTATGGTATCTGGGGCAACTATGACGTGCGCATTACCCTCGATAAAAACTATATCGTGGCCGGAACCGGTTATTTGCAAAATCCTCAGCAGATCGGCTATGGCTACGAAAAACCCGGCTCGGTCGTAACCCGTTCTGCCGGCGATCAATTGACTTGGCATTTTTATGCACCGCAAGTACATGATTTTATGTGGGCGGCCGATCCGGAATATGTGCACCGCTCGGTAAAAGTGCGAGACAGTGTTCCCGCCGCTCGAAACGGAGGTGTGGCACAAAACGAATTGACGCTTCATCTCTTCTACAAACCCACCAATGTAAAGGCACAAGAGTGGGAAAAGGTCTTGGAAGATGCACAAAAAGCGTTGCCCTATATCGAAAAACATTTTGGGCCCTATCCGTATAAGCAATATTCTTTTATACACGGCGGAGATGGCGGTATGGAATACCCCATGGCGACCTTGCTCATCGGGCCCGGTGCCTGGTTACACGAATGGATGCACAGTTGGTACCAGGGTATGCTGGCCACCAATGAATCGCTCTACGGCTGGATGGACGAAGGGTTTACTACCTACGCAGAAGATCGGGTTAGTGCTTTTCTAGCGGCCGACACGTCTTTTGCGCATGCCGGATCGTATCGCGGTTATGTGGCCTTGGCCAAGAGCGGCAGAGAGGAGCCTTTGACCACGCACGCCGATCACTTTAATACCAATGCCGCTTACTCCGCTGCCGTCTATTCGAAAGGGGCGGTATTTATGGAGCAGCTGGGATATGTGGTGGGCGCCGGGGTGCGCGATCAGATCTTGCTCGATTATTATTATCAATATCGCTTTCGTCACCCTACCGCCGCCGATCTTATGCGGGTGGCAGAAAAGCGCAGCCATATAAAACTGGATTGGTACAAAGAATATTGGATCGCCTCTACCAAAACTATTGACTATGCCATCGATAGTTTATGGGAAGAAAACGGCAGCACCCAGATCAGGATCAAGCGGGTCGGGCTTATGCCCATGCCCGTTGATGTGCTTGTTACCTTCAGCGACGGAACGCGCGAGATGCATTATGCGCCGCTTGATCTGATGTATGGTCAAAAGAATGCAGAAGACAGCACGTTGCCCTTTAAGACCTATCCTGCCTGGAAGTGGACCCATGCCACCTATGTGTTGAGCACGCCAAGAAAATTAACGGAGATCTCAACGCTCGAGATAGACCCTTCGCAGCGGTTGGCCGATATAGACCGAAAGAATAATTTCTTAAAATTCGACTGGACACCTTCAAAGCCGTTGTAGTGATCTTCTTGACAGGGTTGCACTAGCGTTCTACGAAGAGCAGGTATTTTTCTTTGAAGAATGCTTCGCTGAACATCGAATGAATGTCCACTTTATGCGGACGGGTGCCGCTGTGAGAGATCTCCTGAGCCAGGTCGCCGCCTTTTAGACAAACAAGGCCGGTGGGGGCGTGATTGCCCGGCACCGACGAACGGGTGCGAAGTAGGGGCTTGGACCAACGCCACAGGTCGCCCAGCGGAGCCACGGCCCTCGATACCACATAATCGAATTGTCTTGCTTTTATTTCTTCGGCGCGGGTGTGTTGTACCGTTACATTTTTTAGCCCCAAGGTATCGGCGATCGCCTGTACTACTTTTAATTTTTTGGCAATACTGTCGACCAAATGAAAAGTGGCGTCCGGAAAGTAAATGGCCAATGGAATACCCGGAAAGCCACCCCCGGTACCCAGATCGAGCAAAGAGGTGCCGGCAGCAAAAGAAAAATTGGCCGCAATGCTGAGCGAGTGCAATACATGTTTTTCGTAGAGGGCGCCGATGTCCTTTCGGGAGATCACGTTGATCTTTTCGTTCCATGCGGCGTACAAGGGTACCAATTGCTCCCATTGTTTTCGTTGCAGGGGGGTAAATGCATCGAAATATTTTTCGATCAAAGCCAAACCGGAGGTGTCAGATAGTAGGGGGTCGCTCATAGCTTAGTTCCAGCTTTTGGAAGGTCTTCTCCACAGGGCCGGAAAGAAGATCAGGTAGTAAAAGAACATCCACATATCCAGCAGTACGAACCAGGGCCAAAGATCTTTTTCGTCCATTTTGGCCATAGCGCGGTACAAGACGACACCTTGCCACAGCAGCTTAAGCCCGGCCAATACCGCAACGTATTGCCAGGGGCAAAACAGTAGTGCGGCTGCCAGCAATGGATAAAATAAAAATTGAGAGATAAAATACAGTCCCAATAAAAAACTATGCAGGGGTTTGTAAAACTTGGCGGTGGTATAATGTCTTGATTTTTGTTTTAACCAGCCGGCCCAGGTGGTCTTGGGGATCGACCGGGTAATGGCCTCGGCATCAATTACCACAGCAGTGTTCTCTCGGGTGGCGACCCGGTTTATAAAAAGGTCATCGTCGCCGCTGGGAATATGATTGATCGAGGCAAAACCCTTATTGCGTAAAAAAAGATCTTTGCGGTAAGACAGGTTGCGCCCTACTCCCATGTAGGGGATGCCGGCCAGTGCATACGAGAGATATTGCAACGCCGTATGAAAGGTCTCGAACCTGATCAGTTTGTTGAGCAGTCCGCGTGTCTTATGATAAGCACCATACCCCAGTACGATCTCGGTATCTTCGGTGTAAGCATCTTGCATCTTTTGTATCCAATGTTCGCTGGCGGGTATACAATCGGCATCGGTCAGTAGCAAGATCTCATGTTTGGCCTCTCGTATACCGATCGAGAGCGGGTATTTTTTTCCGCTAATCAGTTTGGCCTCTTGCTGCAACTCGACCACCTGCAGATGCTTGAACGTTTTTTTTAATTCTTGTAAGATATACTTGGAGTCGTCGGTGGAGTTATCATTGACCACGACCACTTCTTTGGTACTGGGGTAGTCCTGTACCAGTACACCCGGCAGGTTACGAGCCAGATTCTCATCTTCGTCTCGGGCGCAGA
>CAZZLP010000050.1:0-8464 GCA_964654705.1 uncultured Chitinophaga sp. | reverse complement strand
AGCAGGTAGCCCCATTGGGCGACCCGCTATCGGTCTCGGTATCCGGGTATCATCTGAGCCTTAGAATAAACGAGGCAGATACGATTTTTGTCGAGTTAAGCGCTTGATAATCATTTGTTTATAATGAAAATCGGACTTTATTTCGGATCTTTTAATCCGATCCATAACGGACACCTGATCGTGGCCAACTATATCTTGAACGAGACCGATCTGGAAAAAGTATGGCTGGTGGTATCGCCACAAAATCCGCTCAAAAAAGAGAACACGCTGCTCAATGAATATCATCGCCTGCACTTGGCCACACTGGCTACCGAGCACGATCCCCGCATCAAACCCACCGACATTGAGTTTGCGCTACCCAAGCCATCGTATACCATCGACACGCTTATTTATTTGAAAGAGAAATATCCGCAACACCAGTTTCGAATTATTATGGGCGCGGATAGCTTTCAAAATCTTGCTCGCTGGAAAAACTATCAAACCCTGATCGCCGAGTACGAAATACTGGTCTATCCCCGCCCGGGATACGAGAACAACAATCCGCTTGGCGCAAAAGTCACGATGATCGATGCGCCGCTATTGCAACTTTCTTCTACCTATATACGTGCGTGCATTGCCAACGGAAAATCCATACGCTATATGCTACCCGAAGCGGTGATTGAAGAAATAGAAAGAGGAGGATACTATAAAAAGTAGCCCATCGCCAAGCATAACAACACGATCAACACCGAAAAAACTTTTGTAAATCGCAACAACAAAACGGTAGAGGCGATCACGATTAAATTAAGACCGCTGCTAACATTGCCTTCGGTCAAAGAGATGTCGCGCGATATATATAAGGTAGAGGCGATCATGATTCCTACCACAGCGGCATTGATTCCCTCGAGCGAGCGATAAACAACGGCATATTTTTTTAGGTTGTGCCAAATAGGAAAAAAGAAAAGCACCAACAGGGCGCTGGGTAAAAAGATGGCGATCGTTCCGATCAGACAACCCAAGAGCTGCATGGACCGCCCCTGCTCTTTTAAGGCCAGCCCCCCCGTAAAAGAAGCAACCGAAAAAACCGGACCGGGTACCGCTTGTACAATCCCCATACCCGTGTATAGTTTATCTTGATCGATCTGGATGGCGTTCGGATTTTTTTCTTTTATGGTCGAGGGTCGCACACTCCATTGTTCGTACATCATAGGCAACAGTACTTGTCCGCCGCCGAAAACAAAACTTCCTAATCGGTAGGTGTTCTCAAAAAGGTTGATGGGTTTTCGTTCGGCCCAGTTGTTGGTTCTGGCTGTTTCGCTCAAGATACCCGCCAAAATAAAGATGATACCGAAGAGCCAAAAATTCCACCAACGCACCGCTTTGGGTTTATCGGCCGTTTGCGGAATGCGCTTCGTGCTAAAATTGGTGGCAACACCCCCCGCGACGATCAGCAGCGGCACCAGCCAGGGTCTGCCGAATAATACGCCGGTGGCTGCGGCGCTCACGACCATGATAACCCGGGTAATGGGGTTCTTGATGGCAAGCGGAAATATTCGAAGAATGGCAAACCCCAAAAACCCTGCAGCCATAGGGGGAATAAAGCGAAAGATATCCGTTTGTTGCGGGTGGCCTTCGAGCCCGACCAGTAAAAAAGAAAAAGCACCCATTAGTACGCTGGCCGGCAAAATCCAGATTAACAGGGTAAGCGAAGCCAAGATTACGCCACCCCTTTTATAGCCAATCAAGGCCAGGGTCTGGGTAGAGGAGGCACCCGGTAATAGCTGACAGAAGGCATTATATTCCATCAACTCCTCTTCTGTTACATAGGGGGTTTTTTGCACAAATGTCTTTAGCATCATTCCCAAATGCGCCTGTGGTCCGCCAAAAGCGGTAATGCTATGCCAAAAGACGGCGCGCAAAAAAGGAAGATGACGAAGCAGCATGGTTCCTTAAAAATATAAAATATTTTGCGCTGTTTTCGGAGGGCGCTATGCGGGCGGCAACAAAAAGGGACGATTGCCGTATTTTCACATTAAATAATTATACCGTGAATAAATTGATCCTTTTCTTTTGTCTGGCGGTTGCCACGCTTTTTGCGCAAGCACAAAAACCCGCCGATCCGATGGCCCTTGCTTTTTCGAAAGCCGATGCCCTGCAGCAAAAGACCATCGAGTGGAGAGAGCAAATTCATCGCTATCCCGAATTGGGAAACCGCGAAGTAAAGACCGCCCGTTTGGTGGCCGCCCATTTGCGCTCGTTGGGTATTGAGGTAACCGAGGGGGTCGGCAAAACCGGTGTGGTCGGATTATTGCGTGGGGCCAAACCGGGGCCCTGTATCGCACTGCGCGCCGATATGGATGCGCTGCCCATAACGGAGCGGGTACCACTTTCGTTCGCTTCTAAAGAAAGAACCACCTACAACGGCAATGAAGTGGGAGTCATGCATGCATGCGGACACGACACGCACGTGGCTATTTTGATGGCAGCAGCCGAAGTACTGTCTTCTATGAAAGACCAGCTGCAAGGAAGTGTCAAATTTATTTTTCAGCCCGCCGAAGAAGGGGCCCCCGAAGGAGAAGAAGGCGGAGCACCGCTGATGGTAAAAGAGGGGGTCATGGACAACCCCAAGGTCGATGTGGTTTTTGGGTTACATATTTCTTCTGAACTCGAAGCGGGCAAGGTTCGCTATAAGCCCGGTGCTTTTATGGCAGCGGCCGATTGGTTCTCCATTAAGGTAAACGGAAAAGGCAGTCACGGTTCTCAGCCTTGGCGAGGCGTGGATCCGATTCAGATCGCAGCTCAAATTATAGACGGTTTGCAAAGCATCGTCAGCCGCCAAATGGAACTGACCAAAGCGCCCGTGGTTATTACGGTCGGGATGATCAATGGCGGCGTTCGGCAAAATATTATTTCAGAGTCCTGTACCATGCAGGGCACCATTCGTACTCTCGACAGCGAAATGCAACGCATCGTTCACGAAAAAATAAGACAGACCGCCACCATGATCGCTGCTGCCGGCGGGGCTACTGCAGAGGTAAAGATCGAGACCAAGACGCTGGTTACCTACAACACGCCCGAACTTGTAAAACAAATGGTGCCCACCATCGAACGTACGCTGGGCGCTACCAATGTGGGAGAGACGAACTGGGTAACCGGAGCAGAAGATTTTTCTTACTATGGAACAAAAGCCCCCTCTTTCTTTTTTAATCTTGGGGGAATGCCCAAAGGAAACGATCCTCAAAAAGCGCCGCCGCATCACACTCCTGATTTTTATGTCGACAACAGCGGAATGCCCGCCGGTGTAAAAACATTTTGTGCCCTAGTGTTTGACTATATGCGAATGACAAAAAAATAAACAATGCAGCGACTCCTCCTTTTGTTTATGTTGTGCACGATCGGGTGCTCGCTGTTGAACGCGCAGCCACGCGATAAAAAACTCGAAGCCCGGCTGGCCGAATGCGTACTGGGATTTAAGGGAGAGGCGGGCATCTATGTAAAGAACTTGCACAGTGGCCGTGTATCGCTGTATAATGCCGATACCGTTTTTCCGACCGCCAGCATTGTAAAGGTGCCTATCTTGCTGGGCATTACCGATGCGGTACAAAACGGACAACTGGCCTACGACAGCACGCACCTTTATCGCGACTCGCTACTCTATGCCGGAGAGGATATTCTGGGGTCATTCAAGGATGGAGAAAAGATCGCGCTCAAAAAGATCATCATGCTCATGATGACCACCAGCGACAATACGGCCAGCTTGTGGTTACAATCATTGGCGGGCGGAGGAAAGCGCATCAATCAACTTTTACAAGAACAGGGGCTTTCAAATACCTATGTTAATTCCAGAACCCCCGGACGCGAAGCCAATCGCACGCAATATGGCTGGGGTCAGACGACGCCTGCCGAAATGGGAAAGTTGTTAGAGAAGATCTATCGCAAAGAGGTCCTATCGCCCTATGCCAGCGAAAAGATGCTCAGGGCCATGAGTAGAAATTTTTGGGACGAAGATGAATCGCTCGGGTGTTTTCCGCCCTACATCGAAGTTTTTAGTAAAAATGGTTGTGTCAATGCCTCTCGCAGTGAGGCCATGATCGTTAACGCGCCGAACAGGCCTTTTGTGTTTTGTATTTTTACCAAGAACAATCAAGACCAGCGCTGGACGCACGATAACGAAGCGTGGGCCCTGGCTCGAAAGGTAGCTACGATGCTGTGGGATTATTTTGAACCCAAAGACAAATGGGTTCCTCCCGTCAACGAAAAAGCAGATAACAAGCCCAACTAAGCAGATAGGCCATTCCGGTCATATACACTAATTGAATAGCGGGCCACTTCCACGACTTGGTTTCTCTTTTAACGACGGCTAGCGTACTCATACACTGCATGGCAAATACATAGAAGATCATTAGAGAAAGACCTGTTGCCAATGTAAACACGGGAGTGCCGTCGGGGCGAAGCGCGGCCTTCATCTTTTCGTTGAGCAGATGACTCCCTTCGTCGCCCACGCTATAAAGCGTAGCCATAGTGCCTACGAATACTTCGCGGGCAGCAAAAGAAGTGATGAGTGCCACGCCGATCTTCCAATCAAAACCGAGCGGAGCAATGACGGGTTCCATTGTCTTGCCCAACATACCCGCATAGGAGTTTTCGAGTTTGGCTGTTTGGTATTCTCGCTCGGCCTGTTCGATAGCTACACCACTTTGCTGTGCGACCTTGAATTGCTCGCGCGCTTGTTGCATACCCGCTTCGGGCCCAAAGGAGCTGAGCCCCCATAGTACCAGCGAGATGACCATGATTACCTTTCCGGCATCGAGCACAAAGAGCTTGGCCTTGCTGAGCATGGTGGGCAAGAGGTTTCCCCAACGGGGTGCACGATAAGAAGGCAGTTCCAGAATAAAGAAGCTTTTCTCTCGGATCTTGATAAAAAAGTTGGCGATAAAAGAAACCAACAGCGCCATGGCGATACCCAACAGATACATAGCGAGCAACACCAGCCCTTGCAGACTAAGCAAACCCCATATATAGGTATTGGGAATGACCAACGCTGTAATGGTAGTATAAACCGGTAAGCGCGCCGAACAACTCATGAGCGGAGTAATGAGGATGGTCAGCAGGCGTTCTTTTCTGTTTTCGATATTACGTGCGCTCATGATGGCCGGAACCGCACAGGCAAACCCGCTGATCATGGGCATGACACTTTTTCCGTTGAGCCCCACACTGCGCATCAACCGATCCGACAAAAAGCTAATACGCGCCATGTATCCCGAATCTTCGAGTAGTGTAATGATGCCGAACAAGATCATGATCTGCGGAACAAAGACTACGATTCCTCCCAGCCCAGCCAGCACACCGTTAATTAGCAGATCGGCGGCCCGCGAGGCGGGGAGTAGTTCGGTGAGCCACTTTGCTGCCTGTCCAAAACCCATTTCGATCCAATCCATCGGGTACTGTGCCAGCAAAAAGACGCTTTGAAAAAGCAAAAACAGCACCGTTAGCAAGATCAAGTATCCCCAGCGCCGATGTAACAAGATGGCATCTAGTTTTTCGGTGCGCAACGTGCGCTGCAGCGGATCGGGCTCCGAAACGGCCTGTTGCATGACCTGTCGGATACGCGCGTACCGCTGCAAGATCTCTTCGGCTTGTGTTTTAGTAGGATTAAAGCGCCCTTCTTGTTCGATCGATTCGATCTGTTTTCTCGCCCGCTCGGGCAACTCAAAAGAAGCATGATGCGTTAGCAGGTGAATGGCTTTATAATCGCTACTGTCCGGAAAAACTTCTTTTATTTTTTGAATGGGAACGGGAGCCAGAGAATAATTATCGATAAAATCTCTGGCAGGAATTTTATATGCATCTTGCAGGGTAAGCTCTATCGCCTTCTTTAATTCTTGCACCCCCTTTCCCTTTCTTGCGTCAACAGCCACCACAGCCACCCCCAATTCGCGCTCCAGTGTCGCAATATCGATCTTGATGCCGCGTCTGCGCGCCAGGTCCATCATGGTAAGAGCGATGACCACGGGTTGTTTCAGATCGAGCAGTTGCGTGCAGAACAACAGATTTCTTTTCAGATTACTGGCATCGACCACTACGACCAGCAGATCGGCACCGATCTCTTTGTCTTCTTTCATTACCACTTTGTAGGTAACCCACTCGTCGAGTCTTCGCGGGTAAAGGCTATAGGTACCGGGAAGGTCTATGATGGCCGCCTGAAGCGAGCCGATCGTGGCCGCCCCCGTCTTTTTATCGACCGTAACGCCCGGAAAGTTGCCCACCTTTTGTTGCAAGCCGGTCAGGCAGTTAAAAAGCGAACTTTTTCCACTATTGGGGTTTCCCACCAGTGCGATATGGACTCCGGGATGGCTCAAGCATGCTGTTATAGGTTGCAAAAGTAGATACTGAAAGGCAAAACGGGTCACTTAATCTCAACTTGTTGCACAAGGCATGCCGGTAGTTGGTAACTTTGCAACCGATAAATAATGCTGGTATGAATTTCGTTGTAAGAAACCTCTCGTTGTTATCGTTGATCGTGCTGAGCTCCTGTACCGCAACGCATCGACTTCAACAACAAAATAAAGCGCTCCAAAGCGAACTGACCGCCCATGTTACGTATTTGGCAGACGATCGTCTCGAAGGCCGCCGTACCGGAACCCCCGGCGAAAAACTGGCCATGCAATACATCGCCGAACAGTTTCGTTCGGCCGGGCTGAGCCCCAAAGGTACCGAAGGATATTACCAGCCTTTTTCGGTCAACGAAGGAAAAAAAATGACATCCGATTGTAAAATGATCATCGGCAATAAAACCTTGGTACCCCAAACCGATTTCTTTGTTTTTCCTTTTAGCGCAGATGGCCAGATCAAATCTCCCATTACTCCTGGTCTACGCGAGATGGGCGCCCCTTGGTTGGTCGACCTGCGCGACATAATCGAAGAGAATAAGACGAATCCGCATTTTGATTTGCCCGGCTATGTGTATGAGTTTAGTGCAAAAGCAAAAGAAAAAGGAGCGGCAGCACTGCTTTGGTACAACAGCGGCGCGGGCGATGATAAGCTTGGCTTTAACGCAAAAGATAAATCGCCTGTTGTAAGCATCCCTGTCTTTTATTTGAAAGGTTCGACCATTGCTCCCTTTACCAACCAAGAAGTTGCCCTGCTCGAGATAGATGCCCGCGCTTCGATGGGTGAGCAGATCAGAAACGGATCGAATGTGATTGGATATATAGACAATGGGGCCCCGACCACCGTGGTGCTGGGCGCTCATTTCGACCACCTGGGTTATGGAGAGGATGGCAACTCCCGGTACGAGAGAAAAGAACCCGCCATACACAATGGAGCCGACGATAATGCCAGCGGCACCGCTACCTTGATGACGCTCGGAAAAGAATTAAAAAGGTCCGCGGCTCGATCGAACAATTATTTGTTCATTGCTTTCTCGGGAGAGGAGCTGGGGCTTTACGGGTCCAAACACTTTGTCGATAATCCCACCATCGATCTAAGGTCGATCAACTATATGATCAACATGGACATGGTCGGACGACTCAACGATAGTACCAAGACGGTTACCATTGGTGGTTATGGCACTTCGCCTTATTGGTCTTCGGTAATCAATAGCACCGCAAAAGGAAGCTTTAGTGTAAAGATCGACTCCAGCGGATCGGGCCCCAGCGATCATACCTCTTTTTATAGAAAGGACATTCCCGTGTTGTTTTACTTTACCGGACTTCATTCCGATTATCACAAGCCCAGTGATGATGCCGACCGCATTAATTATAAGGGCATGGTTACTATTTTGCGTCACATAGAGCAGGTTATTTCGCAAACCGATAAAGGGGGGCGTCTTGCTTTTTTAAAGACTCGCGAGACGCAAACCACCACCTCGGCCCGCTTTAGTGTTTCAATGGGAATTATGCCCGACTATACCTACAGCGGCAACGGGGTTAGGGCCGATGGCGTAAGCGAAGGACGCCCTGCGCAAAAAGCAGGAATACGCGCCGGTGACATTGTGCTTCAGATCGGCGATTACAAGATCAGTTCGATGGAGAGCTATATGCAAACGCTGGGCCGATTCAAAAAGGGCGATCAGGTAAAAGTAATTTATCAGCGCGGCAGCGAGCAGCGTACGGTCGATATACAGTTCTAATTACGATAAGTTGTACCTTGTATCTACCTATGGCAGAGCGGGTCAATAAACTGGTACTGGACAATTCGTTGATTACCGAGGCCTTCTTCGAAGGAACCCGCTTGTTAGGGATTGTAGCCCCTATACGAGGGTATCTGTTCTGCTGGCATCTTAACCAAACGATCGGCCTTGATTTTCGTATCAACGAACTCGAGATCAAACGCATCTATAAAAAACGCGAATATTCTTTCTCGGTCTACGAGTACCGCGAGCCCACCGGTTCGCTCGAGCATTATATCTATAATAATAAATTCGATGGTGAATTTTTACTGCCCGAGTTCAAGCACCTCGATTTTTTATGGTTGATGAAAGAAG
>CAZZLP010000049.1:0-8501 GCA_964654705.1 uncultured Chitinophaga sp. | reverse complement strand
CATATCTTCGGTATACTGAACGGCCGTACGTTTGAGTGCGGTAGCAAAACTAAGTCCGGCCCTTGCCAGGGTACCCAATTCAGGCTCAAAACGCTGCGCCTTTTCGGTAGACGGCTTTACTTTTCTGATCCTTACTTTTTTGATCTTGACCACCGCTCCTTCTTTGTCTCGGATAGTGTCATAGCGAAAGCGAAAAGAGCCGACAGCAAAAGCATTACCCGATGCCTCGAGCGGATTTTTTTCGCGTCCATCCACATAGGTATTGTCTTTAGAGGGCGCGCCTGCGCTGGCGTCGGCCGGTTTACCGAACTCAGCAGGCGGTCTGCGGGTACCACGCACTTTACCCAAGCGAGCGCCACCGGCATTATTTCCGGTTTGTTTCGAAGCCGCCCTGTCTCGAGAGCGCATGCCCGCATTGGCTTCGGCAGTCGCCTTGGCATTGTTGAGTTTTCTAATGAGCAGCGACTTATTATAGAGATCTTCCCACTTTAATTCGCCATTGATCGTTCTGGTCTGCGAGTTAGTGAGCTTATTACCCAGACTGCGCGCGAGCAGCGAAGAGGCCAGCCAATTGTACTTCGTATTATAGCTGGCACGAACAGAGGTCCAATCAAGCAATGGCAACTTGGAGGTAGGCACATTATAATTGATGGTCACGTCTTGCTGGTACTGTGTGTTGCGCCCTCCTTTGAGCAAATTCTTTCGAACAGAGTCTTTTTTATTGGTATCGTCGATTCTTCCAAAGGGTTCATCGATACGAGCATTGTTCACCGCCGAAAAATCCATCGACAACGAACGGGTCATATTCCACTGCAACACATAAAAACGATCGAACGTAAAATACTTGTTATAGGTCTCCGGTATCTTATAAGGACCACCGCCCACATTGCGCGGACGCGTAGCGCCGAATTGCCTGAAAATATCTGCCCTGAACGAGAACTGCGAAGGCATGTAATTAAAATTAAAATCCCTGATCAACGACAGCCATTTTGAGTTGGTACGAATCAACTTCCTGAAAGGCTCGACCGGTTTGGGAGAAGGGGCAAAACCATAGCCCAGCACGGCGCGGGTGCGTTTGAGTTCATCCGACTCGATCAGCGGGTTTTGTGCGACCGTCTGGATATAAGAATAAGTCAGATCAAAATTACTGGGACTCCAGGGTACGGGCTGTTTGCCCTCTTTGCGTGCCACCTTTACATTGGTCAGGTTAAATGTTTTGATGGTCGAGACATCCTGCGCGTCGGTACGGATCGAGTCGCGCTTGGACCGCTCGGCATCCCGAATTTTTGTGCGCAGATCGATATCGAGGTCATACGGATCGTACTCCGGGGTACTGGCTCGGTGACTGATACCAGCATAAAGCGGAATCTGAATACCCAGTTTTTGCGGAAGCAACTTACCAGCTTCCAGCGTCAGCGATGCATCGGCCGTATAAACATCTTCACGACTTCGTTCGTTGACACGCTGCTCGAGCGTACCAAATCCACGGCTGCGGGCCGAACCCGATAAAGAGAATGTTCCCAAATCGGACAGCTTTACATCGGCCCTGCCAAGCGCCGCCCATCCGCCTTTCTCATCGAGCTGTTGCAATCGAAGCTCATTGAACCACACCTCAGCGCAAAGGGCTTCTTGCTTCGCATTCTCTACGCCCACTAAAATGCCACGCACCTCCCCGAGATTGGGATTTCCCATAATGGCGTAAGTACGGCCATTGGCCAGTGTTTCGCGGTAATAACGAGAAGGGGCAATGCCAGCTTTGTTACGTCGCACTTTAAGATCCATCAGATCTTGCAGCGAAAGATTAAGGTTATTGACCTCGGGCCAGATATTGATACTGTCGCGCTCTCCAAACTCGGTTCGTTTGAGCGGGATCTTTACTTCATAATAGTTGCCATTGAAATCGTTGCCAATACGCACGACCGCATTGATGTCGCCGGGCCGCAGCGGTTGGGCACCTTCTACCGACTCGGCATGAATGAACATATCGAGCTTACCATATTGGCGCAGGTCCATGTTCATGGTCTTAAAGACGCCTCTTGAATCAAACTGCTGCAATCCGCAAACCTGCATACTAAGGGCTTGCTCGTTCAAGAACAAAGCCACATTGTTATTACTCAACTGTTGCTGTCTTTCAATACCCGGCGGAATACGATAGATGATGGGTTCTCGCTGATCATTCTCTTCTACATTCACGGAAAGCGTATTGAAAGCAACAAAATCAGGGATGGGCAAATTGGTGTAGCCACCGGTTGTATCGATCCTGTTTCTAAATTTTCGCCACTGGTTTCTGATCAGCTCGAGTTTTCCAAACCGCATCACGACCGAGTCGGTAAACCCCGTCACGAACATTCGTATAAAACGAATGGACTTAAAGTCAGGAATATTACCCACTTTTCTTTCGAACTGTTCTACCGGAATTCGAAACAGATACCAGCGTTCCGTACGAGTTTGCCCGTTGGCAAGCGTTACTGAAGGGGTACGAACATCGGTGATGTAATTGGAGCCCGGTGCCATGTTAGGAAGAATATCGACCCGATACTGAAAATATTCCTCCGCCTCGTTCATTGTATTGTCACGGTTCAGTTCTTCGGCATCGGGGTACTGACTAAAGGCCGTAACGAATTGCGTGTTGTTATTAGAGATAGGCGAGTTGCCATGCGGATTATTGATATCCTTATAGCGACGCAGTATACCCGCGTTTTGCTGGTCGAACGAGGCATCCCGATAGGGTTTAAAGTTATCGCCCGAAGGATCCAGTAGGGCCTTCTGGTAAACAGCAGAGGCAGCACCGAAGTTATTTCGAAGCTGGTTAAGGTAATTGGCAAATTTATTTTTTTCGCCTTCATCGGTCAGTCCATCGAATCCTACGTCCTGAAATACGCGGTCTGTAGCGACATTACTAAAGGCATTGGTTACTTGCAGCGGAATGGCTGGTACGCTACCCCATACACCGCTGCTGTCTACTCTTGCATTGTTGGTAGGCGTGGGTAATCCGTTCTCGTACTGTCTTCTTCCGTCTCTTAATATGTCTTCCGAAATATTACCGAGATTAAAATATAATTGACCACCGGCCGGGTTAGTGGCATTGTTGATAAAAGGGTCTTGCAACCAAAACTCAATGAACTCGACATTACCTGTCTCAAAATCGGTTTGATCGATATTGCGCATCAGTCCTCCCCAGGCATTGCGGGGATTTCGAAGGTTGCCATTTGCATTGATACGGCCCGGATCTGTCTCAAAATTATAAGGACCTCGTTCTTTGGGATAAAAGGCCAGATCGAACGTAGTCAGCAATCCTTCTCCAAACTGGGTACTTCGGCGTGGAAAGATCTCGCGTTGTAATACTTGTCTTACCCTCGAATCGGATAATTGATTAACATCATTGATGGGGTTGTTTGGACTTCGTTTTTCTTGCAAGACGGGTTCGATATTGTACCAGGCCAGCTTGCCCCTGTTTCTTCCGCTGCGCAGGTCGTCGCTAAGCGAAGATTCAGCAAAAAGTCCATTGCCCTGCGGAACAGAGGCCAACGTCCAGCTGAGTAACGGAAAGCGAAGATCGATGGCCGCCCTTGCCCCTTCGAAGTCATCGATATAGACCTGCCCCGAACGCTGCGGTGTGCCATCGTAATTAGTTCCATTGATCTGGCGGGCATGCCCAGGCTGCAATACGGCGGCCTCTGCATAAGCTGTGATCGAAGAGGGTGCCTTGGCAGTATAAAAAGGCAGCTTGTCCAGTAATTTGCTGAGCCGCGGAAGATCATTTCGGTAATCAAGATCAAAGCCATACATGGCGTTTCGAATAGGATCCTCTCCATACGACTGCTTGATAAAGAAAGGACGCTCCCCTAAGCGAACGATGGTACCTCCCAGACTCAGCCGCTTATTGGCAAGGTAATCCAGGCGTAATCCCAAAAAATTCTTCTGCTGAAATCCAAAAGCTTGGTTGTTCTCGTAATTGATGTTGACGGGCACACCCGAGCTGATGATAGAAGGATTAACGATACGCAACGTTCCCAGATCATAGTTGATCTCATAATCGACATTCTCTTTTAAAAGCTGTCCACCTGCGGTAACGCTAACTGACCCGCGGGGAATGTTGAATCCCAACTGATATTCGCTGCTTCCGGCTTGTCCGGGCATGGCACCGTTCATTCCTCCGGCCTGGTTAGTTCCAGCACCGAAACCGGCCGAACGAGAACGACCGACGATCTTGAACCGATTCAGGTTGGCAAATGTTTGAGCGATGGCCTTGATGGTATCGTAGAGTGGGTAAAAAAGATATTTACTGCGCGTCGCCGCATTGGGGTAGACATAATCCAAGTCATGCCCGAAAGGTTCTAGCACCGGAAAAATAATGCGGCTTTGCGAAGAGATCACCGTAAAGCCTTCAATAAAATCAAAGACACCGTCAGGTTGCGGATCGTTTTGGTTATTGAGACGGTCAAGATTGACCTGCGAAATGATCGGCATTCCCTTATAGGGATCAGACACATCGGCCGGTGGCAGATAGCGCTTTTCGCCAAGCGAAGGTTCTTCGTACAAAAGATCGAGTGTAAAGTCCTGTCGCTCGAGTTGACCGAAGCCAACGGAGTAAACGTTCTTCATCATCAGGTCCCAGATCGGCAACATCGTGCGCTGTGAGGTGGCCTTGAGCAATTTTAGGAACAAGACGCGTTGTAAATTTCCCGTAGAATCGGGGGGTACGTCTTGAGAGAATTCTCCCAGTTGGTAGACTCTTCCGTTATAGGTGTACTGTACGGCAATACCCAATACTTCGTCGGGCTGCAGGGGCTGGTTGAGCGAGATAAAACCGATTTGTGGATTAAAATAATATTCGGTGGGTTGCAGCTTGCGGGCAAATGTTTTTTCGAAATCCTGAACAGGCGTCAATCCTGCTGTGGTCAGTGCTGCTTGTACCTGCGATGAATTTCTATACGCATGATTCGAAACCAACAGCGAATAAAGATTATTGGCTCCGTTTTGCGGAAGCGGATTACCCCCGCCCGTCAGCAAAGGCGAATAAGGACGGTTCTCGCCGAGGTCCATAAAGGCCACCACATCACGAGTATCGGTGGTGGTGCCATTTCTGTTAGTGACCCAAGCCTCCACGCGCAAGATCTGTACCCGAGAGTTGACCACGGGCAGCTGCTTCATGGCCTGATTGTACTGATTGCGAAAATACTGCGCCATTAAAAAATGACGATTCTCGTCGTACTCATCGGCTTTGAGCGAAAAACGTTGTGCGGTCGCGCCACCTTGAACGCCCACCGACTGTCGCTGAGAGCGCTGGTTGGCGAGCACGGTGGTAACGAATAATTTTCCGAATTGAAGCTGTGTCTTGACCCCAAAGAGTGATTGTGCTCCGGGAATCAGCGTTCCCTTCGAAGCAAAACTGGTGTTACCTGCTTCGAATTGCTTGATGATATCATCATCTTGCCCCTTGAAATCGAGTTTAAGTTGATTATCGAAATTAAAATTGGCCAGCGTATTGTAATTGATGGGAAGCTTTAATTTTTCTCCGATCTGCGCATCCATCTGCAACTGCGAGCTCATGTTAAAATCAAATCCTCCGTTACGACGAGCCCGCTCGGGAAGCGTGGGGTTTTTTATATTTTGACCTTGATAGCCCGCCAGAAAATCTACATACCCTGCAGGTTTGATATCGATCTTTACTTTTCCATCGGGGCCTACTCCCATAATACGGTTATACCAATCATTGCTGACCCTGAACCGGGGGCGATTGAGCCTTCTGTTCATATCACTGAGCATAGATGCCCTCTTTCGGAAATAGGCCACCTCATCTTCTCGTCCCTTTATTTGTAAGAATTCTTGTAAAGAAAAAGAAGCCGGTGTTCGGTAATTGCGGTTACCGATGGTCTCGGTGCTGTAGTAACGTCGGGTAATGGGGTCATACTCCACCCTTCTTCTGATTAAGCCCGTATCGCGCAAGTCAAAGCCCGAAGGCTGGCGCTGCAAATAGCGATTTGCGTAGCGATCGTATAACGGATAACGAAGTGTATCGGAAGCAGGTAATCGAATGGCAGCCCCTGCCGAAAGAGAAAACACCCAGCTACAGATCAACACAAAAACGGGCCTCACACTATTTGATGTAAAACGGATCAAACGTCTCTGATAGTTAGTTTTGGATCGGACTACAGTGAACGAAGGGTTAATTTGATCAACTCTTCTGTACGCAGGTCCGGGTGGTCTTTGAGCACCTTTTCAAGGGCCTGCGAAGCCGCTTGCCGGTTGATGCCCAAAGCCATCAGAGCATTTAACGAATCTTGTTGCAATGTATTGTTTATCAGAGGAGAATTATTTGTTTCGAGGGGATGTTTTGCCAACTTATCCCTGAGCTCCAATACCATCCGTTCAGCCGTCTTTTTTCCAATCCCCTTGATGGCCTCGAGCGAACGGGTGTCTCCCCTTAGTATCGCCCCGGCCAGCTCCTCGGGTTTCATGTAAGAAAGCATGACCCTGGCCGTACTGGCCCCGATTCCTGAAACACTTATAAGATGCTGAAAAACATCTCTTTCGGAAATTTCTGCGAAACCAAACAAAAGATGGGCGTCTTCTCTGATCAGCAAATGGGTGTAAAGCATCCCCTCCGATAGGGATTGGATCTTAGAATAAGTATTTAAACTTATATTGATTTCATACCCCACTCCACCCACTTCCATCCAAACCTGTGCGGGTGATTTTTGCACAAACGTTCCCTTTAAAAAACTGATCATGCTGCAAGTTAAGTAGCCAGTGGTGCTTTACCTTAATTTTGTGCAATTTTTCAACCCCATCTCATGCACTCCAAAATTCAGGCAGCCATTACAGCCGTTGGCGGGTTCGTACCCGAAGACAAACTCACCAATTTCGATCTCGAAAAAATGGTGGATACCAATGACGAATGGATCAGGACCCGCACCGGTATCTCCGAAAGAAGAATTCAAAAAGAAAAAGGGAAAGCCACTTCTGACATGGTGGTTCCAGCCGTGCTGGAACTCTGCAAAAAAAGAAGAATAGATCCCAACGAGATCGAATGTCTGATCGTGGGCACCGTTACTCCCGATATGGTGTTTCCATCTACCGCCAATCTGGTCTGTGCCAAGATCGGAGCTACCCATGCGTGGGGGTTTGATCTTTCGGCCGCTTGCTCGGGTTTTTTATTTGCGCTGGCCCAAGGAGCTGCGCTCATTGAAAGCGGCCGCTATAAAAAAGTGGTCGTTTGCGGAGCCGATAAAATGAGTTCGATCGTCGATTACCAAGACCGTGCCACCTGTATCATCTTCGGCGACGGAGCCGGGGCCGTACTGCTCGAGCCCGATACCACCGGAACGGGTATCATGGATAGCATCTTGCGAACCGATGGTAACGGGGCCAGCTATTTGCATATGAAAGCCGGAGGATCGCTTCGCCCTGCCAGCGCCGAGACGGTCGCCAATAGAGAACATTATGCTTACCAAGAGGGCCAACCCGTGTTTAAATTCGCCGTCAAAGGAATGGCCGATGTGAGTGCCGAATTGATGGAAAGAAATAAGCTTTCCGGCAACGATATTGCCTGGCTGGTACCCCATCAGGCCAATCTTCGCATTATCGATGCCACTGCCAACCGGATGGGTTTGACTACCGACAAAGTCATGATTAACATTGAACGCTATGGCAACACCACGGCCGCAACGATTCCCTTATGTTTGTGGGAGTGGGAATCCAAACTCAAAAGAGGTGACAACATTATTTTAGCTGCTTTTGGGGGTGGATTTACCTGGGGTGCCATTTGGGTAAAATGGGCCTACGACAGCAATCATAATCAATAGCCCAATGAAAAAATCCACACCGGCAAAAGGTTGGGGATCGATCGCCGTACACGGAGGACACCGTCCCGACGCAGCGCATGCCCACCTGACCCCTATTTACGCCAGCAGCACCTATGTTTTCGATAGTGCCGAGCAAGGCATGCATCGATTTACCGGACAAGAACCCGGCTACATCTATGCCCGCTGGGGTAATCCCACCGTAACCGAGGCCGAAGAAAAGATCGCGTTGCTCGAAACGTATGGATTGGGTATAGAGGCCAAAGGAATATTACATGCCTCGGGTATGGCCGCCATTACCACCTTACTGATGAGCACGCTTAGCCAAGGTGATAAGATCCTCTCTCACCTTTCGCTCTATGGCGGTACCGACGAAATAGTCAATCGCATCTTGCCGCGTTTTGGCATTAGTGCGATCATCGGTGATCTGCGCGATCTTGCAGTCGCCGAAGCGTTATTGAAGTCCGATCGCTCCATTAAGATGCTCTATCTCGAAACACCGGCCAATCCCACGTTAAAGTGCGTTGATATCGCTGCCCTGAGTGCGCTTGCCAAAAAATATGATTGTCTGGTGGCTTGCGATAATACCTTTGCTACACCTTACCTGCAACAACCACTGGCACACGGTGCCGATTTTGTCATTCCCTCCACCACCAAATTTCTGAACGGGCACGGAACGGCCATCGGCGGAATTTT
>CAZZLP010000048.1:0-8516 GCA_964654705.1 uncultured Chitinophaga sp. | reverse complement strand
GAAGAGTCAACAGAATTAACGGAGGCTGTGGCCCAATGGCAAGAGAATGGCGAAGATCCCGGTCAAAAGGAGTTGCACTCGAAAGTGGAAGAGGAGTTTGGCGACCTAATTTTTTCGCTCATCAATTATGCACGGTTTTTGAAGATCGATCCCGAAAACGCCCTCGAACGAACGAATAAAAAATTCATTCATCGGTTTACCCTATTAGAACAAGAGGCGGCCCGCAGCGGAAGGGCGCTGTCTGATATGACCTTGGTAGAAATGGATGCCATCTGGAACCAGATCAAACAAAGATCCGGCTCCTGATCGGCGTAAAAGGCCTACCTTTGCGGTGCCGAAAACGAAGGGTACCGCCTCATGAAGAATATCAGGAATTTTTGCATTATTGCGCATATTGACCACGGTAAATCGACCCTGGCCGATCGCCTTTTGCAATCGACTAATACGATCAGTGAGCGTGATATGATGGACCAGGTGCTTGACGACATGGACTTGGAGCGCGAAAAGGGTATCACCATCAAAAGCCACGCCATCCAGATCAATTACCGGCACAGCGATCAAAAAGAATACATTCTCAATTTGATCGATACTCCTGGGCACGTTGACTTTAGCTACGAGGTAAGCCGTGCCCTGGCAGCCTGTGAAGGTTGCTTGCTTTTGGTAGATGCTACGCAGGGTATTCAAGCTCAGACAATCAGCAACTTATATCTCGCAATTGAAAATAATTTAGAGATCATTCCCGTCATCAACAAGATCGATATGGACGGAGCCATGATCGAAGAGGTCGAAGACCAGATTGTCGACCTGATCGGTTGCAAGCGCGAAGATATCTTACATGCCAGCGGTCGCACGGGGCTGGGGGTAGAAAAGGTGTTGGAGGCCATTGTAGAGCGAATTCCTGCCCCGACCGGCAATCCGGATGCTCCTTTGCAGGCCCTGATCTTTGACTCGGTATTTAATTCGTTTCGAGGAATCATCGTCTATTACCGGATCATCAACGGCAGTATCAAAAAAGGGGATAAGGTAAAGTTCGTTTCTACCGGACAAGAATATGGGGCCGACGAGATCGGCATCTTAAAACTTAAGATGACCGAGAAAAGTCAGGTGTCTACCGGCGATGTGGGTTATATTATTACCGGTATTAAAAATGCCAAAGAAGTAAAAGTTGGCGATACCATTACCCTGGCCAGCAACCCTAACCCCGAGCAGATAAAGGGTTTCGAAGAAGTAAAGCCGATGGTCTTTGCGGGAATCTTTCCTGTCAATACCGATGAGTTCGAAGAACTCAGGGACTGCATGGATAAACTACAGCTCAATGATGCTTCTCTCACTTTCGAGCTCGAAACATCACAGGCACTTGGCTTTGGTTTTCGCTGCGGATTTTTGGGAATGCTGCACATGGAGATCATTCAGGAGCGGCTAGAAAGGGAATTCAACCAGACGGTCATTACCACCGTTCCGAACGTAAGTTTCATTGCTACCACTACCAAGGGCGAAACCATCATCGTCAATAATCCTACCGAGTTTCCCGATCCGGTCAAGACCGATCATATCGACGAGCCCTATATTAAAGCACAGATCATTACCAAGCCCGATTACATTGGCAATATCATGACCCTTTGCTTGGGCAAGCGTGGTATTTTGATGAACCAAAGCTATCTGACCCCCACCCGGGTAGAGCTGATCTTCGAGATGCCGCTTACCGAGATCGTATTTGATTTTTACGATAAGTTAAAATCACAAACGCGCGGTTACGCCTCTTTTGACTATCATCCCATTGGCTACAGAGAAAGTGATATCGTTAAAATGGATATTTTGCTTAACGGTGATAAGGTCGATGCGCTGTCAGCACTTATTCACCGTAGCCGGGCACAGGAGTTTGGCCGTAAGCTTTGTGAAAAGCTAAAAGAACTACTGCCTCGTCAGCAGTTTCAGATCGCCATTCAGGCGGCCATTGGTGCCAAGGTGGTGGCACGCGAGAACATCTCGGCCATGCGAAAAGACGTTACTGCCAAATGTTATGGAGGCGATATTAGTCGTAAGCGTAAGTTGCTCGAAAAACAAAAAGAGGGTAAAAAGCGAATGCGTCAGATCGGTAACGTAGAAGTTCCGCAAGAGGCATTTTTAGCTGTGTTAAAACTCGATGAGTAAGCGCTGCCTCTTTTTTTGCTATCCCTTTCCTTTACCTTGAGGGTTGCTTTGTTTATTTTCCTGTTGCGGCAACTTGGCCGGCGGTTTTGTTTTGTCGAAGAGCGGCTGTTCTCTGGGGGCTTGCCCGTCTTGCAGCTGAAGGGTAAAGACCTTGTCAATGTGGATCCATTTTCCGTTACTCCATTTAAAGCCCTCCTGGTCGCCGTCGGGAATATAGGTGTATTTATTATCGGGGTCGTTGTTTTCAGAGATCAGATGATCGATCAAGATCATATCGACCTCTGCCACGTAATCCATGAGCACCCGCGCCCCTTTTTTAAATTCCAGCGAAATGCGATGACGCGGCGCTTTGGAAATGCTGTCTTTTTCGTAACTGAACAAGGGGCCTCCGAACAACGGCTCTCCCTTGTTATTGAATTGCAAGACCTCGAGCCATTTGATATTACTTCTGGCATTGTTGGGGTCGAATCCAAATAGCGTGTAATAATTTTTGTTTTGATAACTGGTCTGGATGATGTTGTAATACAGGGCGCCGATCCACTGACTGGCCAATCGAAGGGAATCTTCGGGATAGTCGGTAAATTCAGAAACGTCTCTTAATGGAAAGAGTACTAACGAGCCATTGTCTGTTCTTCGTTGAATGGCTCCCTTTTGTCTGCAGTAATAATCATCAAATTGCAGGTTCCAGGTAATGATCCGAAAGCTGGAGTCGGGGGCGTAGCGACAAAAGATCCCCTTTACAGCATCGAAAGCAAACCAAAAAGAGTGCGGTATTTGAAGAGATCTTACCAGTGTTTTGGTAAAAATGCTGTCAGAGACCATCCGATCTTGGGGCAAGCTGTCGGTATTCAGGTATTCGGCATATTGTTTTAAGGTGTCTTCTTTTTTTAGCAACGTTTGCAACGCTTGCGGGCTGAGTTTTGCCGAAAATGTTCTGGGTTGTGCTTGCAAGTAACCGATGGTCCCCGTCAGTAACAACGCAGCAAGCAGACAGCAAGATCGTATGGTCTTAGGCTGGTTCATTTGCAGAAAGACCGGCTAGTGTAAAAGTGGCATCCACCAACTTGTTCCAGCTAAGTTTTTCTTTTTGTATTTTAATTCCGGGTATAAAATGTTCCTCTCCCCATTCATAAAAACGTAAAATGGAATCTGCTATTGCACGGCTGTCAGGCTCGCAGACAAGGCCGGCTTTTTCGTGTGGCACCGCATGGGCCAACCCGCCCACGTTGGTCACGATCATGGGTCTCTCAAAGTGATAGGCCAGCGGGGTAACTCCACTTTGGGTAGCCTGTTTATAAGGTTGCACCACCACGTCGGCTGCGCACAGGTAGTAACGCACTTCTTCGTCAGCAATAAAATGCGTATGATCGTAGATGCGGTCCTTTAACGCTAATCGGTCCATCAGTTCCTGGTAAGGTCCTGAGCGCTCATAGTATTCACCCGCTATCAGCAATTTGATATGTTGGCGGGCGATCCGTTCATCGGCCATGGCTTGCAGCAAAAGGTCGAGCCCCTTGTAAGGGCGAATAAATCCGAAGAACAGTACGACTTTTTCTTGGGGAGCAATGCCCAGTTTCTCTCGGGCCACCTCTTTCGATACCGCCTCTCCAAAATGATCGTAAAGCGGATGGGCCACTTGTCGGTACGGTTTACTTTTTTCAAAATAACGCAGATCGCGGCTTACCTGATCGCTCATGGTAATGAATGCATCGCAAGAACGCAAGAAGTAGCGCGTTAAGATTTGATCACCCGGTCTTTTTTCGTGCGGAATAATATTGTCGGCGATACAAACAATGCGACTGTGCTTGTTGGTACGAATTAGGGACAATATCGTTCCGAGCGAAGGGCCCATGAGTGGCAACCAAAACCGAACAATGACCAGGTCGGGTCTAAGGGCTTTGATCTTTTTGCCCACCCGTAGCCAATTGAATGGGTTCACAGAGTTGATGGCCGGGTGTATGCGTAATCCTTGCGGAGCAGGTTGTTCGGAATATTGCGATTTACCGGGAAAAAGAAAAGAGGGGTATTGTAAAGAAAACGACCAGATCTCACAGTCATGACCGGCTTGCTGGTAGGCCCGGGACAGCCGATGGTTAAAACTTACGATTCCACCTTCCCGCAGAGGATGGGCAGGCCCTATGATCACGACCCTGGCCATTATAAGCCGATTTGTGTTTCGATCAGGTAAAAATTTCGTCCAGGTGCGTTGCGGGCGATCAGCTCTGCCAGGTAGCCGGCCAAAAAGAGTTGCATACCCAAGATTAAAAAGGTGAGAGCAAAGAAAAAGGCAGGCCGGTTGGTGAGTGCAAACTCGCTGTCAATAAATTTACCGGCCACCAGGTAAAGCGCCATGCCAAGACCGGCTAGGAAGCAGACCGATCCCCAGAGCCCAAAAAAATGCATGGGGCGCTTCGAGAAACGGCCTACGAAAGTAATGGAGAGCAGGTCTAAAAATCCATTCACAAAACGATCCCAACCAAACTTGGAGATGCCATGTTTGCGAGGGCGGTGTTCCACTACTTTTTCGCTGATCTTGGTAAAGCCGGCCCATTTGGCCAATACCGGTATATAGCGATGCATCTCGCCGTATACTTCGATACTTTTTACCACTTGTCTTCGGTAGGCCTTAAGGCCGCAGTTGAAATCGTGCAAGGCAATCCCAGAAACTTTTCTGGTAACGGCATTGAAGAACTTAGAGGGAATATTTTTGGTCAGGGTATTATCGTAGCGAACCTTTTTCCAACCGCTGACCAAATCAAGTTTTTCGTTCAATAATTTCTCCCGCAGGGCTGGGATCTCTTCGGGGGAGTCTTGCAGATCGGCGTCCATGGTAATGACCACTTCGCCTCGGGCATGCGTAAAGCCTACTTGTAAAGCGGCTGATTTACCGTAGTTGCGTTGAAATTTAATTCCACACAAGCAAGGATTTTGTTTTTGTAGCAGCTCGATCACTTGCCAAGAATTATCGGTGCTGCCGTCGTCGATAAAAATTACCTCGTACGTCAACTCATGGCGATGCATTACTGTTGCGATCCACTGGCTAAGTTCGGGCAGCGACTCGGCCTCGTTGAGCAAGGGTATAACGATCGAAAGGTGCATCAGGACTTTCTTAGGGTTTGCAAAAACGAGCCGATGGCGGTCGTAATGGCTCCGTACATCAAATATCCGAAAATAGAGCGGGAAACCACCATGGTGGCAAACCCCTCTTTGAATAATTTAACCTCTTGCGCTATTTCGTCGGGAGTCCTGTTGTTGACTTTCAAAAGTGATTCCCGGTAGGAGAGTGCCGCTTGCTCGGCCGTTTCGGGGTGCAGGGCATTAAAGACGAAAGTGAAAATTACCAGTATCAGTGTCACTATAATAAAGCAGCGAAAGCCGGTCGAGAAATTTCCTCCGAAGCCTTTCGCAAAAGATCCGTGTAGTAGTAGGGTAGCCGCCACTGCCGCTGTATAAAAGCCATAAGCGATAAGTTGTGCCGTAGCCGCATTAGTGATGATTTCGTAATAGCCGGCCAGCAGTGCCGCGATCATGAACACCGAGCCGACCAACCCGATAACAGAAGGATTCGTTTTCATCTCAGGCCAGCGTAAGTGAATTTTTATTGAATATTCCCAAGACCTTACCTCGCAGGGCTTTACCTGTAAAGGGCGAGTTGTCCGATCGAGAACGCAGGTGTTGATCGGTAAGGGTCCATTGTGCCGCCGGATCAAAGAAGGTAAGACAAGCACAATGCCCTTCGGCAATGGTCGCCGCCGGCAGCCCAAAGATCTTTCTGGGATTGATGGCCATCAGGGCAATGATATTTTCCAGGGGCAGATCTTCTATGCTTGTTCGCAATACTGCAAAGGCCGTTTCCAGACCGATCATGCCATACTGTGCATATTCGAATTCGACCACCTTACTGTCTTTTTCATGTGGCAGATGATGCGTGGCCAGGCAATCAATTACTCCCGAACGAACCGCTTGTCGCAGCGCCTCGCGATCGCTCTTGGTGCGCAGCGGCGGATTGACCTTGAGATTCGTGTTGTAATCGGTAAGATCGTCCTCGCAAAAGAAAAGATGGTACGGGGTGACCGAACAAGAGAGACCGGACCCCTGTTTTTTTGCTTGGGCTATGTGCTCGACCGAGCCTGCGGTAGAAATGGCGGTCAGGTGCAGGTTAGATTCGGCATACTGGTTGAGTGCCGTATCGCGGCGAACGACCAGCTCTTCTGCAATACCGGGTTTACCGGGCAATCCCAGTTGGGTAGAAAGAATACCCTCATTGATAAGCCCTTGGGGATTGATGCTTTTGTCGTCGGGCAATTGTATCAATACTCCGTTAAAGGCCTTGATGTATTGAAGCGCTTTAATGAGCAGTCCTGCCGATTGAATACAATTAGTGCCGTCCGAAAAAGCAATGGCACCGTTACTCTTCATATCGTACATCTCGGCCAGTTCTTTGCCTTCGGTATTACGCGTTACGGCACCAATCGGGTGAATGTTGACCGCCAGGGTGCGGGCCTTGTGTAAGATGTATTCGACCGAGGCTTTATTATGTAAAGCAGGAGCAGTGTTAGGGATGATCATCACATCGGTAAATCCACCGGCAGCAGCAGCGGCGGCACCTGTTTCGAGTGTTTCTTTGTGTTCATAACCGGGGTCTGCAAAATGGGCGAAGCAATCGACCCAACCGGGCGAAACATGAAGACCTAGAATATCAATTTCCTGGTCGGCTTTTACCATAATCTTTTTGGAAAGGGTGGTCAGGATGCCGTTTTCGATAAGAAGGTCAGCGACTTGACCGTGATGAGGAGAGGCAGGGTCAACGATCCTGGCTTGCTTAATGAGGAGCTTCATTAAGGAACGAAGATAATGCTTTGCTTCCGGTTTAAAAAAATAGGCAAAATAGCCTACCTTTGCCCTCCCCGCGAAGCCCGCTTCGCTTGTTCGGGACGTAGCGCAGCCCGGTAGCGCACTTGCATGGGGTGCAAGGGGTCGCTAGTTCGAATCTAGTCGTCCCGACCAACAAAGAGGCCCTGACAAACGTCAGGGCTTTTTTATTACCTTACTGCCGATGAGACCAATACTTCTATTCTTTTTGCTGTCTTTGATCGGAGGGGGTACCACACAGGCGCTGGGGCAAGAGGATAGTAAAACAATCCGGCACCATAAAGAAGCCGCTGTTCCGTGGCTCACTCATTTGTACGCACGTTCAAAAAAAACAAGGACTGTTGCTGGCTTAGACCAAAAATCTGCGTTAGTGATTCGTAATTCATTGGACTATCACCAGGCGCTCGTTAAACGCGACCTTAAAACGATCAGGTTTCGTACCTCTAACTATCTTAGGTATGTGCATAGTAATGGCTGGGTCGAAACGAAAGAGGAACAACTGCAGAACATAGCCAACGGCTATCTTGTCTATCATAGCTTCCAAGAGGATAGCATGACCGTTTCTTGTCTTTATGATGATTTTACGAACTACATTTTTACTTCGCCAACTACCAAGGTTACTTGTCAGTATCAACTTAATTTTTATGCGACCGTAGATGTTACTTTAAATGGAAAGCGAAATACCTACCGTCTTAAGGTCACTGAGGTCTGGGCGGCCATTCCCGGAGGCAGAAAGGGAAGTTACCTTATTTGCCGTAAGGCCACAAAGCCTTGATGATTTTTACCGGTAATTAAACTTCTTACTGGTCCAAGGCTCTATGTGAGTGACCAAACTGTAGTCATTTGAAGCTAAGTAAAACGACCAAGACCCTATTATGGGGAGCCAATATCTGGTATTTTGGGGAGGGGATGCTAGGTCCACTCTATGCTATTTTTTCAGAAAAAGTGGGCGGGGATATTTTGGACCTTACCTGGGCCTGGTCGGCTTACTTGGTATGCACGGGGTGTTGTTACATAATGGTAGGAAAGCTGTTTAATCGCCGTGGTTACAAGGTGCAGATGATGGTAGTGGGGTATACGCTCAATGCCTTATTGACTTTTTGTTATTTGTTCGTGCAGCATCCGCTGCAGTTATTTTTTTTGCAGGTTGGGCTCGGTATCGCAGAGGCCATAGGAACACCGCTATG
The DNA here is from genome assembly GCA_964654705.1 of uncultured Chitinophaga sp. Classification (GTDB taxonomy): domain Bacteria; phylum Bacteroidota; class Bacteroidia; order Chitinophagales; family Chitinophagaceae; genus JJ008. The sequence goes on along the minus strand of CAZZLP010000048.1, from coordinate 306 downwards.
GGATACGCTGTATGCGTCTAGTTTGCATCGCGATCACGAGACCTATGCCTGGGGGCTTTCTTCCGGACAATCGCAGATCGTGTCGGGGTTGGCCTTTGCCATAGGCGGACTGCTGGCTTATTATTTTTCTTTTGAGCTATTGTTTATTTCAATGGGTGTTGTACAGCTGATCGCCGCTGCGGTAACGGCACAGTTACTGCGCAAGCCCTGACCCTCCCGCACGATACAGTCTGTCGTTGATGGCACGCCCGATGCCATGGTCGGGAAACTTCTCACAAATAATTTGTCGGTACGATTTGCTGTCCA
>CAZZLP010000047.1:0-8602 GCA_964654705.1 uncultured Chitinophaga sp. | reverse complement strand
GTAGCAGATTTTTTCTCTCAATGATCGATCCTACCGATAAAAAAAATCGCAAGGGTAAGTTGTATTTTCTTCGAATGCGCTCTTTTTCGTTCTGGCTTACCAGTTGATAAAAGCGGGGATGACAACTTTGATAACAGACCCTGATCTTGCTCTCATCGATGTTATAAAAATCGATGATGTCGGCCTTGGTCTGCTCGCTAATGGCAATAATGCGATCGGCCGCACGACAGGCATATCGGAACTTCTGGCGATAGATCTGTCTGTCAATGAAATTATATTGCCCAGGATAACGCTCGGGGATCAGGTCGTGCATGGTTACCACCGATGCGATACCGGTTTTTTTTATGCCCCACGGTAACTCGTGACTCAGCCCGTGATACAGATCGATTTTGTTTTGAAGCAGCCATTCGGTACACCAACGGCTTCGCCAGATACTGCTAAAGAGTTGGTGCAACAAGCGTTCAGGTACCACCTCTTGCAGCGAGGGTTCGCTACGGGTAAAACGACCTCCGGGTTGAGGGTTTAAAAGCCAGTACTGATGTTCGGGGTATTGAATGGCCAGCGATTGTAAAAGGGTTCGGCTGTAGTGCCCCAGTCCGGTGCCGTTGTGAAAGGCACGTTTTGCATCGAAGGCAATTTGCATGGTTCAAAGATAAGCCTCTCAGTAGCTGGTCGGGCATTTTAGCCGCCGATCGCCCTGATAAAAGAGCCGTTTGCCAAGGTGGATGGTCTGGCTAAAGAAGGCATCATTTTGAAAGCGATTTCCTCGCGTGAGCGTGGTCTGGTAGGGTGCCAGCCCGCCCAGGTCGTAGCGTCCCTGGTAATATAGACGCTTGGCACGTGTGGCATCGGCAGCGGAGAGATAAGAATCGAAAGTGGCTGGATCTACATAAAAAGAGGCGCTTACATTGTCGATCTGGTCGGAAAATAATTTTCTGTACAAGATCTCTGCTCCTATGTAAAGCGATGAGTTGATATAGAATTTTATTCCCAACCCGCTATTCAGATTAAACTGTGTAAGCGAATAAGTCTTGGATTGTGGATACTCGGCAAAACCTTGTCCCTCCAACCGAAGCGGTTGCAGGGCCACCCACCTGCCATCTATGTCTTGCGCCTTGGGGTTAAAGTGAAAAAAACCGGCTCCCCAAAGACCATAGGGTTGAATTCTGGATAAAAGCGATCCGGTCTTGGAGGGAATCAGTTGCAACGGATACAGGGCAAGTGCCACATAAAACTCTTGCGTTCCTGACCGAAAGTGAAGGTTGCGCTTGAGACGAAAGATGTCGTTTTGTGTTATGCCGGGAGAATGTCTGTCATTGCCGGAAACTTCGCCCAGTTGCACAGCGGCTCTGATGCTGAACCAGTTTAGGGGATGTAAATTTAAATAGAATCCGGCGCTGGGTCTTGTCTCTTTCCAATTGATATCTTTAATAAAGGATCTGCCTGCTCCTACGCTTCCGCCCAGGTCGCCTAAAAAGAACTGAGGGCCGACACTGCAGCCCACCTCGAGTAGCTGCAGCCAATTATTTTTACTTTGGCCGCGTCCCCCAAGTGGCAATAGGCAAACCACCATTGTCGTTACGATCGCTGACAGCGTTTTCAACTCAATGACTTTTTTTAAAAACGAGAGAAGGCAAAAAAAATTGTAAAAAAGTCGTCGCTAGTAGTAATAGCCAAAGATGATGTTCATTTCATCTTGACTGGTAAGTCCAAATGAAACTGGTTGAGAGGAGTTGTTAAAATAAGTAACCTCGGAGGTCAATCCCTCTCCGGGTTGCAACACGATAGGTGTGGTAAAAGAAAGCACCAGGGGATGATCCCAACTGGTATTGGTATAGACTACTTCACCATTGCGGGGCCCTCCAAAGATCTTGATCACGAATCGCTCTCCGAATTTATGAAAGTGCGATGTAAGCATCACGACACGGGTGAGGGTCGAGAATGTAAAATTTTTAGTAAAGGTCCTGCGCGTGTTGGCAGGAACGCTGATATCAAAATTGTTAAGGTCAAGCGTTTTGGCCTCGAATTGAACTGCACCACGGGGCACCGTGTAAAAGTTGAGATAATTCTGACCGGTCAATGTAAAGTTGGTCCGGTTAAAATAGTGGGCATTGAGATCGACCGGGGTGCCGGGTGCCATTTTGATCGCGACACCCGTGGGCAGTATAATATCGGTGTTAACATCGGTGCCTCCTCCCATAAAGACATGGTTTTGCATTTCGAGCAGTGTCGAAGAGTTCATGACACCGGTTACGGGATCGCGAAGGTCACGCAGTACGTTAAGGGTTGGCAAAAGGGTGGTATTTCGGAAGCTATATAAAACAAAGTGATGACTGTTGTTGCCGCCACGCATTTGCAGACGGTTTACAAACACTGTATCAGTGTTAGGGCTGTTCTTGCGAACAAAGACCTCGCGCTCGAAATTCTTGGGAATATCAAAAGGGCTGATGGTCATTTGAAAACCTGTTCCCGCAGCAGGCGGGGTCAGGGGTTGCACCTCTGCCTGGCAGGGAGTGTTGTCTTTTAAGAGGGCATCGTCTACATCGGAGCCGGTCTTGCTGGCCCCTTTGTCGATCCACTGTTTAATGAATTCCACTTGCCCCTTACTGAGTACCTGACCACCCAGTGGCATGGGGGCTCCGATATTGCCCATGTTGGGGTGATGTCCGGTTTCGCAGGTGATCTTGTGATACAGCAAACTCAGGTCAGATGCCCCGGGTTTTACCAATTTTAAACCATATAAAGAGGCAGCGGCATTCTGGGGCGTTTGGTTGATGAGTTCATCCCAAGACTGCCCGTCGGCCAGTATCAATTTGTGTTGATTGAAGGTGGCGTCGGCAGTACTGGCATGACAACCCGCTACCGCACAGGTAGGGGTGAGGATCTCTTCTTGGATCAACTCGAAGTCGGGGCGCCCCTCCTTTTTTTTGGTGCAAGAAGTGATCAACCCGACGAACAAGGCCAGCGAGGCCATAAAAAAAACCGATCTGCTTGACTTCATGTTATAAAGTTAACAAATCGGTTTTAATAATGCAATGGGTCCTTACAGCAGTCGCGCGAAAACTTTTTTGATTTGTTCGAACTCCTGCTCGAGCACCTCGATGGCTCCGGTCTTAGAAGCAGAAAAAGGCTCCAGCGAGGTACAAAGCGCAATATACACGTCTGACAGGCGGCGACGGTATTTGAACTCATCGAAGAAGACCGTTTTGCGGTTGGTCTCGATAATCTCTTTGCGCAGGCTGTCGAGTTGTTGGTACTGGGTTTCTTGAGCAGCGCTGCGAGATTCGAGCTTCTTTAGCGCGGCCATTTTCTTATTGAGCGAGTCTACCAAGTAATAGAGATCTTCTTGTACTTTAAACAAGCGCATCGTTTGTTTGAACAACAAGTCTAGCTTGGTTTTTGTAAATCCTTTGGCGGGATTTTCTTGTAATTGAAAAACCTGCTCGTACTTTTTATCACCGATGTTTACGACCGCTTTATAAGTTCCAATGGGAGCACGCGGCCCGATGACCGAAGCAAATAACACGGGGGATCCTGCGGTAAAGCCACCGGTGGCCACCTTACAAGGATTTTGGTCGAGGGTCCAATACACTTTGTTAAGTCCTTTGGCCGTTCCGCCGTTGAGATCTTTGATCTTGTTGCCCTTACTGTCGTAAATGATGATCTTGACCGCTTGTGTCGAACGTTCTTTCAGGTAGTACTCAAAGACGGGCAGGTTGGCCTTATTGCCGGCGGTCCATCCCTCCAAATTGCCGTACCCGGAAGGGGTTTGAGGCGAAACATCGTATACAAAAGGCGTTACAGGATAAAAGATCACCTCTTGCGAGAGGTCCGATTTGGCGAGTGCTCGCAGCGAAGCAAGATTATCCAGTACATAGATTCCTCTTCCGTGTGTGGCAATGGCCAGATCGCCCTCTTTCGCCACCTTAAGATCGCGCACCAGCGCATACCAAGGCAGATTCTGGTACTTGCTGCGCATCCAATTGGCGCCACCATCGAGCGAAATAAACAGCCCCATCTCGGTGCCTAGAAAGAGCAGCGATGCATTTTGCGGATCTTGCCGAATAACATGGGCAAACCCGGTCCATTCAGAAGACTGCAAACGCTTAAAGGTCTTTCCGGCATCGTTGGTGACCACCAGGTAGGGGTTATGATCGCCGTACATGTGGTTTTCTAGCGTTACAAAAACCTGGTTGGGATTAATGGCAGAAACTTCAATGCAAGAGATCCATGCGTGTTTTGGAACACCGCTAGCCCACACGCGTTCTGCAACATTGGTCCAGGTCTTTCCGCCATTGTTGGTGTACTGCAAATTGCCATCATCGGTGCCCACCCAAATAATATCCTCATTGCGGGGGTCTTGTGCCAGGGTAAAGATAGTGCAGTGATTTTCGGCACTGGTGTTGTCGCCGGTTACACCACCGCTCTTTTCTGTTTTTTGTTTGGCTTTATCGTTGGTGGTAAGATCGGGCGAAATTTTTGTCCAGTTGTTTCCTTCATCGGTAGAGCGATACAAAAATTGATTGGCCGTATACAAATTGTAGCTACCTGGTCTTTTTGTACTCATCGCTGTAACAATCGGCGTATTCCAGTTCCAGCGGTGCAACTCCTCTCCGGGGTTACGTTGCGGTTTAATGCCATATGAGAGCCCCGTTTTAAGGTTGATGCGGTTGATCTCTCCGCCTTGCGATTCGGCGTAGGCGATCGATGAGTTGATAGGGGAGGGTTGTACCCAAAATCCATCACCTCCATTTAAGAATTGCCAGTCGGTACTGGCGACACCACCGGGAGAAGAGCTGGGCGCCATCCAAGAGCCATTGTCTTGTAAACCCCCGTATACATAAAAGGGTTTGTCATTGCTCACGCTTACGTGGTAAAACTGACCCACCGGCAGGTTATTCAAAAATGACCAAGACAACCCCTTGTTGTTGCTTACGTATACGCCTCCGTCTGTACCTAAATAAAGTGTATTGGTATTATCCGGATTGATCCAAAGGGCATGATGATCGGCATGCGGTGTTACATCAGAGAACAATTGACCGGACCAGGAGTAACCTCCGTCGGTCGAATATTGAAAATCGAAGGCAGGGCGATAAACTCTTTTGGGATCTTTTGGATCGTACTCGAGCGTGCTAAAATAAAAAGGACGGGCCGTGATGTTATCGGTAGACGCCAGCTTTTTCCAAGTAAGCCCTTCGTCTTGTGAGATATACAATCCCGGCACGGAGGCTTCTACAATGGCCAAGACCTCTTGGGGTTTGGAGGGGTTGATGCTGATCACGATCCTACCCATTTCTCCTTCGGGTAACCCTGCGGTAACTTTAGACCAGTTCTTTCCGCCATCAACAGAGCGAAACAAGCCACTGCCTTTTCCTCCGGAGTAAAACGAGAAGGGTTGTCTTCTGAATTGCCAAAAACTCGCCAGCATAATGTTGGGATCGCGCGGGCTTACCGCAAGGTCGGCGCACCCTGTATTCTCATCTACAAAAAGGATCTTTTCCCAGCTTTTACCCGCGTCATTGGTAGCATATAAACCCCGGTGCTTGCTAGAAGACCACAGCGGCCCCGGCGCTGCTACCAATAACCTCTTTGTGTTTTTAGGATCGATCCAGATCTTACTAATGTGTTCGGTACTGTCAAGTCCGATCTTTTGCCAATTGGCCCCCGCATCGGTAGTCTTGTACATACCATCTCCGATGGACACGGAGTTGCGCATGTTGCTTTCTCCGGTGGCGGCATAAATGGTCTTAGAAGAGGTGGGATCGATAGCCAATGCTCCGATCGACTGGCAATACTTATCGAACACCGGAGTAAAAGTGATACCCCCGTTCAGACTCTTCCAGATACCGCCCCCGGCCGTTCCCACATAAAGGTTGATCTGGTTATCTACGGTGGTACCTGCTATGGAGGTGACTCTTCCGCTCATCGAAGAGGGGCCCAGATTACGAGCCGACATAGACTGAAAATAAGAAGAGTTGATCACCACATTACTTTGTTGCGCGTGGCCATAACTCGCAGCGCATAACAGAGCGGCCATAGTAATGACAGGCCGAAAAAAAGGCTTCAGCATAATAGGAGAATTAAGTGAGAAAAAAATTACTTGCCGGCGAAGATCTTGGAATCGATAGTGGCGTTCGCTTGAATTTTCTCGTACACCAGTACCTGCCCCATCTGGTCTGTTTTGTGTGGTACTTTAATACCAATCGGGAGTTCTTTGTAGTCGAGCAGCTTGGTAGTAACCTCCATTTCTTGTCCTTGCATTTTAGAAGTAGTGACCGATTTGTAAACCAAATAGGTCTTTACATCTATATAATACACGGTCTGGTTCTGATTTTTGGTGGTCAGACGTACTTTGAAGTATTCGTTGCCATCTTCTTCGTCCTTGCCGATTAACTCTACAGTAGAGCCCTTGGCTTTCCAGTCTACGAATTCATTTTGAATATCGAGTTGATCTACTTGTTGTTTGTGCTCATCCTCGCTGGCGGGCTCCAGTTCGGTCTTGCCTCCAAAAGGATTTTGTGACCAACTTTTGGTGGGAGTAATAATCTGGATAATCTGCATACCCTGAAACTCGGCATCAATGCGCAAGCCGGTATTGTGTACGGCTTGTTGTGTAAAGGGAATTTGAATGCCCTGTACCTCGATATAACCCTCGATCTTCATGCTGCTGACCTGTTTCCACTTTTCTTCGCCACCCGTAGCGGCCACGTGCTTAGCGATCACATCATCTACGGTTTGAGAAAATCCATTGAGTGATCCGAGCAGTAAAGCCAGCATAACGATACTAAGCTTGCTAAAAAGAGATTTCATAAAAAATTTTTTGTTGATGTTAAACGTTTGAATTGTAAATGTACATCCGCCTCCGTCTATTTCGATACGGTGACAAAAATTTTACATGAACGGGTGTTAGTTTTATTAGACCTCTACAAATCAATTAATTAGATCAACTAGAAGTTGTCTGGAAGTGAAAGGAATGGGGTGCTGGCTGCTCAAAAGTTTTACCGCTGTGTGGGCTCGGTCTATGTGGCCATCGAGGGGCCGTACAGGATTTTAGAGATCAAAGTGCAGCAAAGTGCGTCAACAACATAAGCTTGCTTTTACGCACTGCATCATATCTTAGTATTTTGCAATTAACCTTTTTGTATGATCAACTGGGCTCAACCACAACCGCCGCAACCTCCTTTTATTGCCTCTGTGTTTCATTACTATTTGGGAGAAGACCTGCAAGGTTATCAGGAATACGACGAACTGACCTTACAACTGGTCAAAGAAATGCCCGGGTATTTGGGTTTTGAGAGCTTCAAGCACGAAGGGCGGGGCTCTTTTATTAGTTATTGGAAGGATATGGAAGCAGTTCGCCACTGGGCCCGTCATCCCATTCATATCGAAGCAAAAGAAAAAGGAAGATCATCTTGGTATCGCTATTATCACAGCGCTATTTGTGAAGTACATTCGCTGCATGTGCATGGCCTGTCTGCTCAGTAACCAATGATGGGCTTTAATCTTGCCCAGAACTCATTATCAAAACCAGATATGGCCAGCGCAGGAGTGCCTCGGACTGGATGGTGTTCGCTGCGCTCACACATCGCAATAAGTTGGTCTTACCCAAAGCCCTCAACACTTCTCGTTGGGGCTTTTTGCTCTTTGATGGACGGAGTTCGAATGAGATATGGCATGATGCTAGTTCAATTTTGACTGCCTTTTGGTATTTCCACTAAAAGGCTAAATTTGATTATGGATCGCTTTAAATTAGACAGGACCGCTTTTAAAGGGCAAACTCAACAAGAGGCTTCTAATCACGCCGCCATTTATAAAAAGCTCTCCTGGCAAGAACGATTGAAAATTGCAGGATACCTGAACAGTGTAGCCTACAATTTCGACATAAATAATCCCCCTAGAATGGACCGCACTAAGTTTTCCGTCAAATCCATTCGGAGCTGATGGGAAATATTTTCAATAGCGATTTTCGTGACTTTCTTTTATCCCTTAATAAAAACGGCGTAAGATATTTACTCGTTGGGGGATACTCTGTAATTCTTCATGGGTATTCAAGGACTACCGGGGATATGGATTTATGGGTTGAGAGAACGGCTGATAATTATGCGAAAATAGTAGCTGCATTTCGGGAGTTTGGGATGCCGGTGTTTGACATGACGGAAAATAATTTTCTCGAGCATCCTGCTTGGGACGTTTTTACATTTGGAGTACCCCCCGTGGCTATTGACCTAATGATTAGTATCGAAGGATTCAGTTTTAATGAAATCTATCAGCGCTCAGTCCTTTTTGATGATGATGGTCTTCAAATTCGTGTAATTCATAAAAATGATCTAATTGCTTTAAAAAAAAGAGCAGGCCGGTCAAAGGACTTAGACGACTTAGAAAATTTGCAATAAGCATAATTAGGGATTACTTTCATTGATCCCAATAAGTTGGTCTTACCCAAAGCCCCACACGCCTTCGGCGTGACGGGCTTTTTACTTGGATGCTTAGGCAAGCGAGCTTGCCACGCACCAACTAAAAAAGCCCTCAACACTTCGTGTTGGGGGCTTTGTGCCCTTTACTGAACTCAGTTCGAACCAAATACTGGCTGATATTAGGGCTA
>CAZZLP010000046.1:0-8750 GCA_964654705.1 uncultured Chitinophaga sp. | reverse complement strand
ATTATCGCATGCAACAACGTTTTTCTGACAATAAATTAAAAGAGGTACAGCAGATCGTGGCCCGTTACCCCGAGGGGCGCCAAAAAAGTGCATTGCTACCCGTGTTGCATTTGGCGCAGCAAGAGTTCGGGGGATGGCTAAGCAGCGAGACCATGGACTATGTGGCCGAGCTGTTGTCTTTGCAACCCATCGAAGTGTATGAGGTAGCCACGTTCTACAGCATGTACAACCTGAAACCGATCGGAAAACATCTGCTCGAGGTTTGCCAGACCGGTCCTTGCATGCTCAATGGCAGCGAGGCGATCGTAGACTATATCTACGAAAGATTGGGGATTCGTCCGGGAGAAACGACCCCCGACGGGTTATTTACCTTAAAGACGGTAGAGTGCCTGGGTGCCTGTGGCTATGCTCCGATGTTACAACTCGGAACACATTACCGCGAACACCTGACACGCGAAAAGATCGATGAACTTATTGCTTCTTGCTCGAACCGATCGGCTCTGGCATCGAGCTAAAAAACGAAACGGGCCCTTAGGGGCCGCCACCTACTATGGGAAGAAAAATATTATTGGATAAAGCGCACGTACCGGGTATTACCACCTACGAGGTGTATCGCCGCGAGGGTGGGTACCGCAGTGTCGAAAAGGCGCTCAAATCAATGAGCCCCGATCAGGTAACCGAAGAGGTCAAGAAAAGTGGTTTGCGCGGCCGTGGCGGTGCCGGATTTCCTACCGGTATGAAGTGGGGATTTTTGGCCAAGCCGGAAGGCGTGCCTCGCTACCTGGTCGTCAATGCCGACGAATCGGAACCCGGCACATTCAAGGATCGCTACCTGATGGAGTTTATTCCGCATTTGCTGATCGAAGGCATGATCACCGCCTCGTATGCGCTCGGATCGAATCGCTCTTACATTTATATTCGTGGCGAATATGTTTGGGTCGCCTCTATTTTGGAAAAAGCCATCGATGAAGCGATCGCGAACGGATGGCTTGGAAAAAATATTTTGGGCAGCGGATTTGATTGCGAGATCTATGTGCACCGCGGTGCCGGTGCCTACATCTGCGGAGAAGAGACCGCTTTGCTCGAATCGCTTGAGGGTAAAAGAGGCAATCCCCGGATCAAGCCTCCATTCCCTGCAGTGAAAGGACTGTGGGATTGTCCTACCGTGGTCAACAATGTCGAGACCATCGCGGCCGTAGTGCCGATCATCAATGACGGTGGCGAAGCGTATGCCCAGATCGGAATCGGAAAATCGACCGGCACCAAACTGATCTCTGCTTGTGGCAACATTAATAAGCCCGGCGTCTATGAGATCGATATGACCATTTCGGTCGAAGAATTTATTTACAGCGATGAATATTGCGGTGGTATTCCGGCCGGAAGAAAATTAAAGGCTTGTATTCCCGGTGGATCATCGGTTCCTATTTTACCGGCGAACCTTCTTTTAAAAACAGCCAAGGGCGAAACCCGGATGATGACCTACGAGAGTTTGGCCGACGGTGGATTTGCCTCTGGTTCCATGATGGGCTCGGGAGGGTTTATCGTATTGGACGACAGCCAGTGCGTGGTGCGTCATACCTACTCGCTGGCCCGTTTTTATCGCCATGAGAGTTGCGGTCAATGTTCGCCCTGTCGCGAAGGCACCGGTTGGATGGAAAAGATCTTGTGGAATATCGAAACCGGCAAGGGAAAGCTCAGTGATATCGATTTGCTCTGGGATATTCAGCGCAAGATCGAAGGCAATACCATTTGTCCGCTCGGTGATGCGGCCGCGTGGCCCGTCGCGGCGGCCATTCGTCATTTCAGGGATGAGTTCGAATGGCATGTGTTGCATCCCGAAGAAGCGCAGCAACGTAATTACGGACTCATGCATTATGCGGACCCCATTCATGTACCTAATTCCGTGTTGGCCTAGTACGACATCAACTTAAACCTATGTCAGCAGATAAAAAAAATACAAACATGTCCGTGAAGGTCACTATCGACAACATTTCGATAGAGGTACCGGCGGGTACGACCATCCTGAATGCCGCCCGTCAGATTGGGGGTGATGTTACGCCACCGGCGATGTGCTACTATAGTAAGCTCGAAGGCAGTGGCGGAAAATGTCGTACCTGTTTGGTAGAGGTAGCGGCAGGCTCTGCGGCCGATCCCCGCCCCATGCCCAAATTGGTGGCCAGTTGCCGCACGACGGTCATGGATGGCATGGTGGTAAAAAATATTACAAGCGACAAGGTAAAGGATGCCCGCGCGGGTGTGGTCGAGTTCTTACTGCTGAATCACCCACTTGACTGTCCGGTCTGTGACCAGGCAGGAGAATGCCATTTGCAAGACCTGGGATACGAACATGGAAAAGAAGGTACCCGCTACGAATTTGAGCGCCGCACTTTTGAGAAAGAAGATATTGGTTCTTACATTCAGTTGCACATGACACGCTGTATTTTGTGCTATCGCTGCACCTATGTGGCCGATCAGCTGACCGATAACCGCGTGCACGGGGTGCTAGACCGTGGCGACCATGCCGAGATCTCTACTTATATTTCTAAAGCCATCGATAACAATTACAGTGGTAACATGATCGATGTTTGTCCGGTAGGGGCCCTTACCGACAAGACCTTCCGATTCAAGAATCGTGTTTGGTTTACCAAACCCGTTTACGCCCACCGCGATTGCAAGGATTGCTGTGGTAAGGTAACGCTGTGGCAACGGGGTGATGAGGTGCTGCGTGTTACGGCCCGTAAAGACGAGTGGGGTGAGGTGTGCAGTTACGAAGAAAAGCCCGGCTGGATCTGCAATACTTGTCGCTTCGATACAAAATCGGTCAACGATTGGACCATCGAAGGGCCGGCCGACATCAACCGACATTCGGTGATCTCACAAGGCCACTACACCGGATTGCAACAACCCAAAGAGACCTTACCGGAAGTCATGGGCGGGCGTGCTCCCAAACTGATGATGGACATTCATGATGTTAGCGAAGTAAACAAGATAGCGTTGAGTCAGCTTCCGGGTGCGGCAACCGGAAAAGATTTTAATTCACCAACCACCCAGGAGGCCTAATCGTATGATCCACTACTTGATCGCCATGGATACTTGGTATATTGTAGAAAAGCTGATCCTGATCGGAGCACTCATCGGATTGTCTTTCTTTATTGCCATGTACACTACCTTGGCCGAACGAAAGATCGCCGGGTGGATGCAAGACCGTATGGGACCCAACCGGGCAGGTCCCTTCGGGATCTTTCAGCCGCTGGCCGACGGAGGTAAATTATTTTTTAAAGAAGAGATCACGCCCACCAGCTCTAACCGTTTCTTGTTCTTGCTGGGTCCTGCATTGGCCATGATCGTTGCGCTCATTACCAGTACCGTTATTCCCTGGGGGGCCTCTTACGTGGGCGATACCCGCACCGTTGCCTTGCAAGTGGCCGACGTGGATATGGGGATCCTGATCGTGTTCGGTATCGTAAGCGTGGGCGTATATGGCATTATGATCGGGGGTTGGGCCTCTAACAATAAGTTCTCATTGATCGCGGCCATTCGCGGAGCCTCGCAAATGGTCTCTTACGAACTGCCCATGGGGCTTTCTTTGATCGCCGTTTTGTTCATGACCGGATCGCTCAAGATGAGCGCCATGGTCGAATATCAGATGCAGCACGGCTGGAACGTGCTGTATCAGCCTTTGGGATTTTTGATCTTTTTTGTTTGTGCATTGGCCGAGTGCAACCGTACGCCCTTTGACCTTCCGGAGGCAGAAAATGAATTGAACTTCGGTTATCACCAAGAGTATTCGTCCATGACACTGGGCTTTTATCTATTCGCCGAATACATCAATATGTTCGTGAGCAGTGCGGTCATGGCCACCTTGTTCTTTGGCGGTTATGATATTCCTTTCTTCAATGAGGCGGCATGGCAGGGGTCCCCGCTGGTCTTGTCGGCGCTTACCTTTGCCGTTATGATGGCCAAGGTCTCTTTCTTCTTGTTCTTATTTATCTGGATCCGCTGGACGATCCCTCGTTTTCGTTATGACCAGCTGATGAACCTAGGTTGGAAAAAATTGATACCACTGGCCCTGATCAATATGCTGATCAGTGCGGCATTGATGTTATTCTTGAATAAATAGACACAGTAATAAAAGAAGTGTATGCAACTGACGCAAAGAGCTAAACCGGTCGATCGTAGCCCCCTTACCTGGCTCGAGAGCATTTACCTGTGGAATATTGCCAAGGGGATGGCCATTACGCTTCGTCATATGTTCATGAAGAAGGCCACCATTCAATACCCCGAGCAGCAGCGAACCTTTTCGAAAGTGTTTCGCGGACTGCATGTGCTTAACCGCGACGAGAGCGGACGAGAGAATTGTACGGCTTGCGGCTTATGTGCCGTTGCTTGTCCGGCAGAGGCGATTACCATGGAGGCGGCCGAACGCCAACCCGGCGAAGAAAACCTGTACCGCGAAGAGAAATATGCGGCCAAGTACGAGATCAATATGTTGCGCTGCATCTTCTGTGGTCTTTGCGAAGAGGCTTGTCCCAAAGACGCCATCTATTTGTCGCAGACCTTTGCGCCGGCCAACTATGCCCGTAAAGGTTTTATATATGCTAAGGACGAGTTGCTGATCCCCCATCCCGTAACCGACCGCGAGGCCTATGTAAAGGCCTTGGGCGATCGTACACCACAACATTCAACCACCCATTCTTAATTGAGATGAATATCGTGCAACTTCTTTTCTGGGTATTATCGGTCTTGGCCTTGTTCAGCGCCCTGATGGTGATCACGAGCAAGAACCCGGTATACAGCGTACTTTGGTTGATCGTTACCTTTTTTGCCATCTCGGGCCATTACATCTTGCTCAACGCGCAGTTTTTGGCCGTGGTCAATATTATCGTATACGCAGGAGCCATCATGGTGTTGTTCTTGTTCGTGATTATGCTAATGAATGCGCGCCAAGAAGGTCCCACGGGCAGTAAACGCTGGATGACCCTGGCCGGCACGGTCAGTGGGGGTGTTTTTTTACTGGTGCTTGTGGCCGCTCTCAAAGATGCTGAACTAAAGACCCGTTCGGCCATGGTCATGGATGGCAACGTAGGGCTTATCAAGGTACTCGGTAACGAACTCTTTACGCGTTATGTGGTGCCCTTTGAACTCTCCAGTATTTTGTTCTTGAGTGCCATGGTGGGCGCGGTTGTCATTGGAAAAAAAGATTAATGCAGTCAACATGCCAATAAATTATTACTTGTTCTTGTCACTGGCCTTGTTCACCATCGGGATGGTGGGCGTGCTTACACGTCGTAATGCCATCATTATCTTTATGTGCATTGAACTGATGTTGAATGCCGTCAATCTGTTGTTGGTGGCTTTCTCAAAGATGCATTACAAGATGACCCTCGAAGCGGGGCAGCTGGCTGCCAATACCGGTGTAGAGGGGCAACTATTCGTTTTCTTTATTATGGTGGTGGCCGCTGCCGAAGTAAGCGTGGGATTGGCCATTATCGTTATGATGTATCGCAACGTACACTCTGTCGATATCAATTTTTTGAATCGATTAAAACACTGATCATTTATACCGGCTGTTTATGCAAGATGTCTTTCAATTGGCTTACCTGATTCCGCTGCTGCCCTTGCTTGGCTCGTTGGTGAATGGACTTGGCCGTCATCAGCTCTCCCGGTCGGTGGCCGGCTGGCTGGGTTCGGGTACTGTTCTCGGATCCTTTTTACTGAGTTTGTTGGTGTTCTTTCAGGTCAGATCCGGTCATAGCGAGGTGGTACATTATTTTGATTTTATCAATATTGCCAGCCTTCGGATCCCCTTTGCCTTTCAGCTCGACGCGCTCTCTTCGCTTTTCTTACTGATTATTACCGGCGTAGGCTTTTTGATTCATGTATATTCTACGGCCTATATGCACGACGAGAGTCCCTCTCATTTTGCGCGCTACTTCTCTTATCTGAATTTATTCGTCTTCTCGATGCTGCTTCTGGTCATGGCATCCAATTATGTGATCTTGTTTATGGGTTGGGAAGGCGTGGGGCTTTGTTCGTATCTGTTAATAGGATACTGGTTTAAAAATCCCGCCTATACCGCAGCCGCTAACAAGGCCTTTATTATGAATCGTATCGGCGATCTGGCTTTTTTGATAGCCTTGTTCTGGATTATTGGAAAAACAGGCGTGGTCGGTTTTCAAGAAGTTTTTTCTTTTGTACAACAACACCAGTTTACCGACAGGTTTAGTGCCACCGATATTACGCTGGTAACCGTTTTGTTCTTTATAGGTGCGACCGGAAAAAGTGCTCAATTGCCACTCTACACCTGGCTGCCCGATGCCATGGCGGGTCCCACACCGGTATCGGCCCTTATCCATGCAGCCACTATGGTAACGGCTGGTATCTATCTGATTGCCCGCAGTAACCTGTTGTATTCGCTGGCCCCCTTTACGCTTGAACTTATTGCTTGGACGGGGCTACTGACCGCACTGCTGGCCGCCTCCATTGCCATCGCGCAGCACGATATAAAGAAAGTGCTGGCCTACTCTACCGTAAGTCAGCTGGGATTCATGTTCCTGGCCTTGGGAACCGGCGCTTATGCAGCGGCCGTTTTTCATGTGATGACGCATGCCTTCTTTAAGGCGCTGTTGTTCTTAGGAAGCGGCAGTGTAATCCATGCCATGGGAGGGGAGCAGGATATTCGTAACATGGGAGGGTTGTCAAAGAAGTTACGAATTACCTATATCACTTTTTTGATCGGTTGTGTTGCCATTGCGGGTATTCCTCCGTTCAGCGGTTTCTTTTCGAAGGATGCCATTTTGCTCAGTGTCTTTTTGCACTCGCCTTTGCAATATGCATTGGCCCTGTTGGCCGCACTGCTCACGGCATTCTACATGTTCAGACTACTGTTTCTTACCTTCTGCGGCCGCTTCAGGGGTACTGAACAGCAGCACTCCCATTTGCATGAAAGCCCTTGGGCCATGACCCTGCCGCTGTTACTGCTTGCGGTACTTTCTATCATTGGTGGATGGGTGGGTATTCCTGCCGTATTGGTTCCCGAGGCAGCAGCGCTCACGCATTTCTTATCACCGGTTATTCCGGTACTGTCGCACGCTGTATCGCACGAGACCGAGTATGCGCTGATGGCCCTTTCTACCGTATTGGTGCTGGCCATGATCTTGGCTGCGTGGCTACGTTACAGAAACTACCAGCCCGGGGCACCGACTACTACCTTCATAAAGATATTGGAGAATAAATGGTATGTAGATGAACTCTACCAAAAGCTAATCGTGCAACCGCTTTATGGTTTGGCTGGATGGTTTCGCTCGGTGGCAGAGGCCAAAGGGATCGATGGATTAGTGAATGGAGTGGGGCGTGCCGTTCAGTACAGTGCCAGACAACTTCGATTGATGCAAAGCGGACAGGTAGGGACCTATGTGTTATGGATGGTGTTGAGTATGGCGCTGATGCTCTTCGTTCAATTTTTTGTAAGAAAATAAACCAACCGCTCGGCGGATACGCTTATGATTTCATTACTGATCTTATTGATTCCCCTGCTAGGTGGTATTTTTTCTTTTTTGCTGGGGGCAAACAAAAAAGCAGTGCAGCTGCTCTTTGTTCTTTCTTCAGCGCTGCTACTGGTGCTTACCCTGCTTACGCTAACCAGCTTCAACCAACCCATTTGGCAGACATTCTCTGCTGTATGGTTGCCAAGCTTGGGCAGTTCTTTTTCGCTCGCCCTCGATCCGCTGGGTAAAATACTTTGTTTGCTCAATGCCATCGTCTATTTTTTGATGTCGTTGTACCTGCTGCAAAAGCAGGTAGAGAAGCCCGCCGCCTTTTACGGTTGGCTCTTGCTAGCACAATCGGGTATGATGGGAGTTTTCTTGGCTACCGATGGGCTATTATTTTATTTTTTCTGGGAGCTGGCGCTGATCCCCATGTATTTTCTAAGCTCCATTTGGGGTGGCCCGCGTCGCATTGCGGTAACCTTTAAATTTTTTATCTACACTTTCTTGGGCTCGGTGTTGTTGCTGGCAGGATTACTTTATCTGCAATCGCTGACGCCCGAAAGGTCGTTTGCGCTGGATGCTTTATTAAAACTGCGACTCACCACTGCTCAGCAAAGTTGGCTATTATGGTTGTTCTTACCGGCCTTCGCCATTAAGCTTCCGCTATTTCCGTTTCATACCTGGCAGCCCGACACGTACGAAGAGGCTCCCACAACAGTCACTATGGTGTTGAGTGCAGTAATGGTCAAAATGGGACTGTTGGGTATTCTTCGCTGGTTGCTCCCGATCTTTCCGATCGCGGCCTACCAATGGGGCGATGTTATTATGGGACTTGCCGTGGGCGGCATCGTGTATGCGTCGCTGGTCGCGTGGCGTCAAGACGATCTCAAGCGATTGGTAGCGTACTCTTCGATTGCGCATATCGGTCTCATGTCGGCTGCGGCCTTTGCGGCCAATATAACGGCCCTGCAGGGTTTATGCTTTCAGCTGTTTGCGCACGGTATCAATATTTTTGGCATGTGGCTGCTGGTCGATCTGATCGAACGCCATTTGGGAACTCGCAAGATCTCGGCGTTGGGCGGACTGGCACAGCGCTCTCCTGCCTTGACGATCTTTACCGTCGTCATTGCTCTGGCCAATATTGCATTGCCGCTTACCAACGGCTTTGTCGGCGAGTTACTGATGTTTAGCGGTCTGTTGGCCACCAAGTCCAATTATTATTGGATACTGACCTTGGTCGCGGGGCTCGGCATTATTCTA
>CAZZLP010000045.1:0-8815 GCA_964654705.1 uncultured Chitinophaga sp. | reverse complement strand
CATTGCAATTAAGCCGAATTATCTGCCATGTATCCCAACCTTTATTATGCCTTTAAAGACCTTTTTGGTCTGGATTGGCCGGTGTTACGCTTCGTCAACAGTTTCGGATTTTTTGTGGCCATTGCTTTTTTAACGGCCGCCTATGTGCTTTCGCAAGAACTAAAAAGAAAGAGCGGACAAGGGTTGTTTACGTTTACCGAAACAACAATCACGATCGGAGAGCCTGCCTCTTGGGTCGATCTGGGTTCGAATTTTGGTTTGGGATATTTGCTAGGTTTTAAGGTCGTGGCCCTGTTCTTTTTGGATGATGCCACAATGCAAGATCCGCAGGGCTATATTTTTTCGGGACAGGGAAGCCCTCCCGCCGGCTTGCTGATGGGGCTTTTTTTTGCCGGTGTCAAGTGGTGGGAAAAGAACAAAGAAAAACTCGATAAACCCGAAAAGCGGCTTATCCGTATCTGGCCACAAGACAGGGTGGGCGAGATTACCTTGCTGGCATTGGTGTTTGGACTGGCGGGTGCCAAGCTCTTTGATATTTTTGAGAACTGGAGTTCTTTTTTGCAACATCCTGCCGCCTATATTTTTTCTCCGGCTGGTCTTACCATGTACGGAGGGCTAATCTGCGCCGCAATCGCCATTGGCCTTTATGCTCGCAAGCACCGTATTGGTTTTTTGAACCTGGCCGATTCGGTGGCCCCGGCGCTGATGCTGGCTTACGGCATAGGACGCATCGGTTGCCATGTTGCCGGTGATGGAGATTGGGGAGTAGTAAGCGACCTGGCAGCCAAGCCTGGCTTTTTGCCCGATTGGGCCTGGTCGTACCAGTACGCGCACAATGTGATCGAAGAAGGAGTGGCCATTGCAGGTTGCAGCGGACCTTTTTGTAACCAGCTTCCCTTTGGAGTGTATCCGGCCCCACTTTATGAGGCGGTGGCTTGTATTGCTTTATTCTGGGTGCTTTGGGGAGTACGAAAGCAATTCAAGATTACAGGGCAAATTTTTTCTTTATATTTGATATTAAACGGGTTAGAGAGGTTTGCTATAGAAAAAATAAGGGTAAATGTAAAGATGGACCTCTGGGGAATGCATCCTACCCAGGCCGAACTAATCGCCACTTTTCTAATGCTGCTTGGCGTGGTGCTTTTTGTTCGTCAAACTCGACGTGCCGCTGCCGTATCTCGTTGATGGTTCTTCTTAAATTTTAACTGGTTTTAACCCTTTTTTTTCGTTACATTTGCACTCTGTAAAAGGCTAATTGGGCCCATTTTTTATCCCCAAATCAATTCCATAAATGCGGCAGCTAAAGATCGCTACCCAAATTACGAACCGCGACTCACAAGCGGTAGAAAAATACCTACAAGAGATCTCCAAGATCTCGATGATTACTCCCGAAGAGGAGACCACGCTGGCGCAGCGAATCAAAATGTTCAACCGTAATCCGGTTGATTCGCAACGTGCCCTCGATAAACTCGTACAGGCTAACCTTCGCTTTGTGGTATCGGTGGCCAAACAATATCAACACCAGGGGCTTTCGCTTAGCGACCTGATCAACGAGGGCAATCTGGGTCTTATCAAAGCCGCGCAGCGTTTTGATGAAACCAAGGGATTTAAGTTTATTTCGTATGCCGTTTGGTGGATCCGTCAGTCCATTTTACAGGCATTGGCCGAGCAAGGTCGTCTGGTGCGTCTTCCGCAAAATAAGATCGGAACGTACAATAAGGCCAACAAGGCTTATATGGCATTTGAGCAAGAGCACGAACGCGAACCCTCTACCGAAGAGTTAGCCGAGCTGTTGGAGATGAGCGAGACCGAGATCAATAATATTTTTCAGAGCAATACCCGTCATACATCGTTAGATGCCCCCGTACACGAGGCCGAAGACGTGGCCATGGGCGATCTGCTGGAAGGCAGTGATGATACCGACGACGATGTGATGAAAGATTCACTTCGCAATGAAATTCGTCGGGTGCTCAAATCACTTTCTCCACGCGAGGCCGAGATAGTCAATGCCTATTTTGGATTGGATGGAGAAAATGGCGTTACCATTGAGCAGATCGGACAAAAATATGATCTTACCAAGGAGCGTATCCGTCAGATCAAAGAAAGAGCCATCAAGCGTCTTCAAAAAGCCCGCTACAGCAGCGCCTTAAAAGCCTACTTAGGCTAAGTTTTTAGGACGGCTTACTCTCTCTGCTTCTTTTTGCATATTTTATCCGGTGCAGAACAAAATTTCCACTTACGGGTTATAGTGGGTATGCGTTTTTTATTCTCGGTCATACTACTTACTTTTTTACTGACGGGCTGCGAACGTGATATCAAGTTTACACTGTTAGATGCGGTTCCTAAATTAGTAGTAGAGGCTACTATAGAGAACGGTCAACCGCCACTGGTGATCTTGTCTAAAAGTTTACCTTTTTTTGATACGCTTCGCCCTTCGCAATTGGCCACCTCTTTTGTTACCGATGCCGTTGTCTCCATAACACACAACGGTATTACTTATCCGTTAAAGGGGTTTCGCTCCTTTGCAGCAGGTGCTCCCACTGGCTATTACTATACTGTAGATACGGTACAAGGCTTTCCTGTGTTGCGCGGTGCACTGCAGCAGCAGTACGCGCTTACTATCCGTTGGCAAGGCAGGACCTACCAGGGTCAGACGACCATTCCGGCGCTGACCAGACAAATCGATTCCGTTTTTTGGCGTCCTGCCCCTCCCGATAACCCACCTGGCAAAGTAGCAGTGTATGTTCGGGCCACCGATCGGCCGGGTCTTGGAGATTACATACGCTATTACACAAGACAAAACAATGGCCCGTTTCTGCCGGGTTTAAATTCGGTATACGATGATCAGGTAATTGACGGTACCACGTACGAAGTGCAAGTAGAGCGGGGTATTGTCCGAAATGGACAGCCTGAAGAAGGCTACAATTTTTTTGATCGGGGCGATACCGTTACGCTAAAGGTCTGTAATATTGATAAGGCGACCTATGATTTTTGGAGAACCGTCGAGTTCAATTATGCCAGCATTGGTAACCCATTTTCTTCTCCGACCAAGGTCTTGGGCAATATTTCCGGAAATGCATTGGGATACTTCGGAGGCTATGCTGCCCAATCGCGTACCATCATTATTGCCCGCTGATGGTTGCCATCGATTAATCGTTTGTAAGACGCCAATGTCCTAAATTTGCTGGCATTCTACCAACACTCTGAATATGGAAATCAGTGAAAAAACCGCGTGCCTGATTATTGGTTCGGGTCCTGCGGGCTACACGGCAGCGATCTATGCCAGCAGGGCAGGGCTTAAGCCGGTACTCTACCAGGGAATACAGCCGGGCGGGCAGCTTACCATTACCACCGAAGTGGAAAATTATCCCGGTTATCCCGATGGCATACAGGGTCCTGAGATGATGGTGCATTTCGAAAAGCAGGCAGCCCGTATGGGTGCTGACATTCGTTACGGGCTGGCGACTCAAGTAGATTTTACCGGGCCGCTGCATAAAGTGCAGATCGATGACGAAAAATGGATCGAGGCGGCTAGTGTGATTATCTCTACCGGGGCCTCTGCCAAATGGCTGGGTTTGGAGAGCGAACAACGGCTGAATGGATTTGGGGTGAGCGCCTGCGCAGTTTGCGACGGTTTTTTCTTTAAAGGAAAAGAAGTGGCCATCGTGGGCGCTGGCGATACGGCGGCCGAAGAGGCACTGTATCTTTCCAAGATCTGCTCTAGGGTGCATATGATCGTTCGCCGCGGCGAAATGCGTGCGAGCAAGATTATGCAAGAGCGGGTCAAGAATACCGCTAACATTTCTATTTATTGGAACAGTGAAACCGACGAAGTGCTTGGCGATAAGAAAGTGGATGGGGTTCGTTTGCTCAACAATCTTACCAACGAAAAGACCACCATTGCCGTGAGTGCATTTTTTGTGGCCATCGGACACGAGCCCAATTCGGCTATTTTTAAACCCTGGATCGATATGGACGAGGCCGGTTATATCAAAACCACAGCCGGTAGCAGCCGCACCAACCGAGATGGGGTCTTTGCCGCAGGCGATGTGCAAGACAAGATCTACCGGCAAGCGGTTACGGCTGCCGGTAGTGGTTGTATGGCCGCCCTTGATGCGGAGCGCTACCTGAGTGCCGCTGGACTTCATTGAGTAATTCATAGCATCTCTGGTAAACTATAGATTGTCGGATAAACGATGTGGGGCTGGGTAATCGATGTGTGGCTGGGTAGACCTTTTTTCAATCTTACTAAACGTAACACATGGCAACCGGGTTACTGACCATAAAACTCGAAGGACTTCGTTTCTATGCCTACCACGGTTTGTACCCCCAAGAAAGAAAAATCGGAGGGGAGTATCAGGTAGATCTGCAGGTAGACAAACAGGCAATACCTTTGCCTGTGTTAGATCTTTCGCAAACGCTCGATTATGTACAACTCTACAAGGTGGTCAAAGAAGAAATGATGGAGCCGCGTGACCTGCTAGAAACCCTTGCCATGACCATTGTACAACGGATTGCCGAGGCCTATCCTTGCCAGCGAATTGCGGTAGAGATAAAAAAGTTTACGGTACCCATTGAGCAGTTTACGGGCAATACGGCCGTTCGCTACGAGTGGAAGGCATGACAGCGAACATTAACTCCCTAGATCTTTTTGTCTTTCCACCTTCCGCTTCGCACATACCAAAACGAGGGCGTAAATAAACAGATCCAATACAACCACTCGCTCATCCATCCGTACGTGATGGGTAAAAAATAGTACTCGCTGACCACGTACACATAGGCCGAGTACATTATAATGGACATGGCTTCTATACTAAAAGTAATACGGGTATTTCCGGAAGCAGTAACGGTATTGAGCATCACCGTTGACAACGACATGAGTAATAGGGCTAGCGTTACCACTCGTAAAACAGGCAGTGCTTCGACGGTAAATGTCTGGTCTTGGCCAAAAAGCGATAAAAAAGCTTGCGGAAAGATATTGAGTAAGATGGCGATCAAAAGCGCGCTGCCCGTACTTAAGCGGATAATCTTTTTAATAAGCGGAATAACTTGGTCTTGTTTTCCCTGACCGATCAGGTTGCTGACCATGGCATTGGTGGTAGCGGCAAAGGCCCACGAAAAACAACCGAAGACACCAAAGATGTTGCGCATAATGTTAGAGATCTTCATAGCCATAGCGCCATGGTGCTCGATTAGTAAAAAGAAATACTGCCAACTAATAATGCTGATCGCATGCTGAAACATCAACGGGGCCGAGACCGATAAGATTAGTTTGTTGTTTTTTGCATGAAAGGCAAAGGCCTTTAAAAGCTGAAAACGTCTGCCAATACCTTTATGACGTATAACCAGGTAGATCACAAACATGCCAATAAACTCGGCCAGTACCGATGCATAGGCCGCCCCCTTGAATCCCAGTTCCGGAAAGCCGGCCACCCCAAAGATCAGCAGGTAGTCAAGAATAACGTTAGCGCAGGTTTCTGCTAGGGTGCCCGCCACTAGATAACGGCTTTGATTGGTACCCACTAACAGGGCATTACGAAGCTGGTAAACGTACAAGAAGAGCAAGCCCCATATGCGGATCTTTAAAAACTCGAGCGATTTTTGCAAGACCCCTTGGTCGTGAATAATTCGATCAAAGAGCCAGGGGGTCAACGTGTAAGTAATGGTAATACCCATCATGGCCACCACAAGTCCGATCCAGATGCCCTGGTTGAACAATTTTCCTATTTCCTCGGGGCGGTTTTCTCCGGCTCTTCTGGCAATTAGGGTTTGCAACCCGTTATTGAGTCCGTATCCGATGGCGGCAAAGATCAGGTAATAAACACCGGTAATGCCGGCCACGGCCAGTGCCAAGCTGTCTTTTAGGTAATGGCCTAAAAAGATATTGTTGATAACAAAATTAAATTGCGGAATAAAGATGGCCAGGCTAATCGGAAGGGCCATGCGAAGTATCTGTTTGAGCGAATTTTCTACTTGAAGCGAGGGGAGAGGAGAATGTGCCATGCGGATATGGCAAACCTACGATAAATAAATTTTCTCTATTATTGCAACAATGGAAACGGTCTTTCATCCGCTATTTACCTATACGACCCCTGCTTCGGATTTTCAAGATAGTATGCTGGCATTACAGTTCGGACGAACGCATGTGGCTTACGCCATAAAAAACCGAAGCCAAGCAAAACTCTTAGCACTTTGCTATGCCAGGATCGGGGTTTGGGACAACTCTACCTTCGAAGCACTTAAGTTGTCGCTACAACCTTTTTTGCATCCGCAACAACAAGTCGAGATCGCCTATGCCTTTGCCGACCTGTCGGTATTGCCTGCGGCGAATTACGAAGAGAAAAAGTTACAGGCGCTCCATCAGTCGCTTTATCCTTTTGCCGGTCCGGCGGTTTTTAAGACCGAAACCATGGCCGAGTGGCAATTATACCTGGGTTATCCGGTTCCTATTACTTTGTACCGTGGTTGTGAATCTCTTTTTCCGGGTGCCAGGGCAAGACATTCCTTTAAGTTATCGCTCAATGTTGGCGAACAAAGCGGTACGCAGGGAAAGTTCTTGATCGATATCGGTATTGCCGAGTTTAGCGTAGTGCTTTTAAAAAATAATCGTCTTCAGTTCTTTCAGACCTTTCCCTATGCCAGCCCGGCCGATGTGTTATACTATTTGCTTTCGGTATGCGAGGCCCAGTTGGTAAGCCCGGCCGAGGTAGAATTGTTGCTTACGGGTCTTTTAGAAAAAGATTCAGCCCTTTACCGTGAACTATGGCAGTATTTTACGCACATTACCCTTCGAGAGTCGCTCATAGAGGCAACCGATTTTCCGTATCCCCTGCATTATTTTTCAACGCTTAACGATTTATTGTTATGCGCATCATAGGAGGAGAGCACGGCGGCAGACGATTTACCCCGCCTGCCCGTATGCCCCATACCAGACCTACCACCGACATAGCAAAAGAGGGGCTTTTTAACATGTTGCAACACCGGCTAGATTTTTCGTCGATCAAGACCCTCGATCTGTTTGGCGGTACCGGCAGTATCAGTTACGAATTGGCCTCTCGCGGTGCCACTGACCTTACGATCGTCGAAAAAGATCCGGCCATGCATCGCTTTATTGCTCAAACGGTAGAAGCGCTACATATAGAGGGTTGCACGGTGGTTCGCTCCGATGTCTTTACTTTTTTGGCGCAGTGCTCCGCCACATTTGACTTTATCTTTGCAGGCCCGCCCTATGCACTTACCACCATCGACGAGCTTCCCAGACAGATATTTCAGCGAAAACTATTGGCTCCAGAAGGATTATTCGTATTGGAACATACGCCTCGTAATGACTACCGTCAGTTTTTGAATTACCAGCAGCAGCGAAATTATGGGACAACGGTCTTTAGCTTCTTCGTAAATTAGCTGTCTACCGATGGTCTACCATTTTTTTCTACGCTCCTTTAGGATCTTCCTCTTGCCCCTTTCGCTTTTGTATTGGCTGGCCGTTTTTTTTCGTAACTTCCTTTTCGATAAAAATTTGCTTCGAACGGCCTCTTTCGGAATGCCTCTGATTACTGTGGGTAACCTGGCCATTGGCGGAACTGGCAAGTCGCCCCTGATCGAATACCTGGTAGCGCTTCTGCGATTGCACTACAAGGTGGCTACACTTAGCCGCGGGTATCGAAGAAGAACCAGAGGGTATGCATTGGCCTCGGCCGGTTCTACGGCCTTAGAGATCGGTGATGAACCGTTGGCGTTATACAGAAAGTTTCCCGATGTGCCCGTAGCGGTAGGAGAAGAAAGACTGCTGGCCATTCCAGAATTATTGCACGATTGCCCACTGACAGAGGTTATTTTACTAGATGACGCCTTTCAGCACCGTTCCATCCAGGCAGGCTGCTCTATTTTACTAACGGAGTATTCAAACCTATTTACCCGCGATTTTTATTTGCCCACCGGCGATCTGCGCGACCTCAAGAGCCGCTACAAAGAGGCAACGGCACTGATCGTTACCAAATGCCCTGCCAACCTTGGCGAAACAGAGCGACAAGCCCTGATCAGCGAATTGAAACCGGTACAGGGCCAGCCAGTTTTCTTTACCACGCTATCTTACGGAACGCCTTATCACCTTAGCCATAAAACAACTTGTGCGCTCAGTGGAAAAGAGGAGGTCTTGCTGATTACCGGTATTTCGAATCCGCGGCCATTAAAACAATACATAGAAGAAAAGTCCGCTGCGTATCACCAATTGACCTACCGCGATCATCATATTTTCAGTATCGAAGATTTTAAAGAGATGATCAAAGAATACAATCGGCTGCCCGAAGCGAACCGGATGATCGTTACGACCGAAAAAGATGCCGTACGGCTAGAGAAATTTAGTGCCGAAATTGCATCGCTCCCTTGGTATGTGTTACCGGTAGAGCATCGTTTCTTGTTCAATGAAAAAGAAAAATTCGATCGGCTAATCATCGATTTCATAAAAGAATTTAAAAGACCGTAACCGTGGCTATGGGAAGAAAGAACAGCAAAAGAAAGCAGCAGCACCGCAAACAGCACCAGGCTGCGGTGGCACAGGTAGTAAAAGGAACGCTCGAACTGACTCGCTCGGGAATGGGATATGTGTTGGTCGAACAGCTCGAAACCGATATTATGGTTCGCCCGGCAGACCTGCACACGGCGTTGCATGGCGATCTGGTTAAAGTAGCCATTAAAGAAAGAAAGACCAACGGTAGAATGCAAGGGGTCGTTAAAGAGGTAATCAAACGCAAACGGAACGAATTTATCGGGCAGTTGCAATTGGCTCACAATGACTGCAGTATCAATGCTGCCACGA
>CAZZLP010000044.1:0-8883 GCA_964654705.1 uncultured Chitinophaga sp. | reverse complement strand
ACGATGCTATCGATTTTTATACCAACGTGTTAGATTTCAGTCTCTTAGAGGATACAAGGCTAACAGAAGAAAAGCGGTGGGTAGTAGTGGCGCCCCCGGGGGGCCAAGGGGGGCAACTGTTGCTGGCAAAAGCGGTCGGCGAGGATCAGCTGGCCCGGGTTGGCAATCAGACCGGAGGTCGTGTTTTTCTTTTTATGCATACCGATAATTTACAAGAAGACTATCTGCGCCTCAAAGAGCGAGGGGTAAAAATGGTGAGAGGGCCCGTAAAAGAACCCTTCGGAAATGTGTTGGTGTTTGAAGATATCTACGGAAACCTGTGGGACTTGATAGAAAAGGAGGCCTCTTAGGCCGCTCTTGGTGCCTCCCCGGGGGCCCGGTGGTGAAATTTGAGCTTCGAGGGCGGTTGGCTGCGGCTTCGCTCCCTTTTGTTCCACGTGGAACGCCTCCGGTAATAAAGCAAGTGAATGGTTGATGCGGGGGCCGTTCGCGGGGAGCGCTTGTTCTGGGCCGAAGCGCGAGATAACTCCGCCCTAAAGAAACTATAGCTTTATCTTTGCTGCGCATGTTTAATGAATACGACGTTATTGTGGTGGGGGCCGGCCATGCCGGCTGTGAAGCGGCAGCGGCAGCGGCCAACATGGGCTCTTCTACGCTGTTGGTTACCATGAATATGCAAACCATTGCCCAAATGAGCTGCAATCCGGCCATGGGGGGCATTGCCAAGGGGCAAATTGTGAGAGAGATCGACGCTTTGGGGGGTTATTCGGGCATTGTTACCGACTTGTCTACCATTCAGTTCAGAATGCTTAACCGGAGCAAGGGTCCAGCCATGTGGAGCCCCCGCGCTCAGAACGACCGAATGCTTTTTCACCTGAAATGGAGAGAAATGCTCGAAAACACGCCGGGTCTTGACTTTTATCAAGACACGGTGGTTGGTCTTTTGATCAAAGGGGGTGTTTGCTACGGAGTAAAAACCGGCTTGGGTCACGAAATAAAAGCCAAATCGGTGGTATTGACCAATGGAACCTTTTTAAACGGTATCGTGCATATAGGAGAAAAGAATTTCGGAGGTGGGAGAATGGCCGAAAAAGCCGCCACGGGAATTACTGAACAGCTTGTAAATCATGGTTTTGAGAGCGATAGATTAAAGACTGGCACTCCTCCAAGAATCGATGGAAGAAGCTTGGATTATTCCAAAATGGAAGAACAGCCCGGAGATCCGTTAGTCACGGGTTTTTCGTATACAGACACGCCAAAACCTAAAGAACAACGAAGTTGCTGGATCGCCTATACTAACGGCTCCGTTCACGATACCCTCAAATCGGGTTTTGACAGAAGCCCCATGTTCGCAGGTCGCATAGACGGGGTGGGGCCCCGTTATTGCCCCAGCATAGAAGACAAGATCAATCGGTTTGCCGAAAGGGATCGTCATCAGCTCTTTATTGAACCCGAGGGTTGGAATACGGTAGAGATCTATGTAAACGGGTTCTCTACCTCATTGCCGGAAGAAATTCAATACGAAGCACTTCGTAAAATAGATGGTTTTGAAAATGTTAAAATGTTCAGGCCTGGCTATGCGATTGAATACGACTTTTTTCCGCCTACCCAGCTCGACTATTCGCTTGAAACCAAGCTCATCAAACGCCTTTTCTTTGCCGGGCAGATCAACGGTACCACAGGATACGAAGAAGCTGCCTGCCAGGGTTTGATGGCGGGCATCAACGCGCACCGATCGGCCAAAGAGTTGGCGCCCGTCGTCTTAAAAAGAAGCGAAGCCTATATTGGAGTGCTAATTGACGACCTGATCAGCAAAGGGACCCAAGAACCGTATCGCATGTTTACTTCGCGTGCAGAATTCAGAACACTGTTGCGGCAAGATAACGCCGATCTACGCTTGACAGAACTCGGCAATGGTTGGGGGTTGACCTCAACGGAAAGATTAGATCGTGTGCAAACCAAAAAAGAAGAAGTGGCGGCCATCAAAAAAATAATGAGCTCGCTTTCGGTAGAACCACAAGAAGTAAACGACTGGCTGCAATCGCTTGGCGCCGCTCCCATCACAGAAAAACAAAAAGCGCAGAAGATCTTGCTGCGTCCCGATGTTTCTCTCGAAGATTTTGCCGGTTCAATATCAACAGTAGGAGAGGCCTTGCGCTTATTCGGTAAAGAAAGTGTAGAGCAAGCTTCCATACAAATAAAGTACGAGGTGTACATCGAAAAAGAAAAAGAGTTGGTGCAACGAATGGCACAACTCGAAGAGCTTGAGATTCCTGAAAGCTTCGACTACATAAAACTTTCTTCGCTGGGCAACGAGGCTCGCGAAAAACTTATCAAGATAAAACCCAGAACCCTGGGGCAAGCAAGTCGCATTTCAGGAATCAACCCCAGCGACGTACAGATCCTGATGGTTTACATGGGGCGTTGATCCCTTTCTCTTTGTAGCTGCTCTCTTCGCGTTAGCGTATTTCCCGCTGGTCCGCTGATTGTTCCACGGCACTGTTTGCTCCCACACCGACAAGTAAAGGGTTCCATTCGAGGATCCAAAAAGGTGGCATAGTCAAGAGTCAATTCTTCGTGCGCAGCAACGGCGCGAGTGGTGCAAACGTTTAGTCCGTTAAATAAGGTGTTGGCATCACAGCTATGGTTTTGGGGCGCCCATGTTGAAGGGTCCTCATCCCAGAGCGCGAACACTTCTTCGCTAATCGGATAAGCGTAGCGACGAAACTGTAGTTGTTGTTGAGGGCTCCAGTGCGTATCAATGTACCGTTTGGTGACCAGCCGCTGAGCCCGCTCTTCTCCAACATAGATTATTTCGCCGGCAGCCAGGTCTCGGCTGGCATAAATGCCATACCCCGCGATCGAATCTCCTTTTACATAATAAAGCTTTTGCTTGCGCTGATGACGCGAGATACCCTCGTTGATAATCTGTTCCAAGAAACCACGCTTGCCCGCCGGATCATAAGTAAGAATATAATCGGCAGAACCCTCGTAACCGTCTTCGTAAAAGACAGAACAGGTAAGGTTCATTTCTAAAAAGAAGATCTCTTGCTTGTCGTTGACCCTAAAGTCAAGGCGGCCATACCCCATACAGCCGGCGGTAATAAATATTTTTTCGCTTGCAGCGCGCAGTTCAGACTCCAGCGTGGCGTTGTCGCAGGGAATATTAGAAGAGGGGTGAAGCGCCGAGGTTTTAAGAGCATAGGTCTTAAAAGCATCGCCTTCGGGAAAAATATACTCGACCGGTTTATAAGTAATGCAGGTGCCGGGAGTAACACCGGCCGCTACCAATACCGTAAACTCGCGGCCTTCGATATATTCTTCTACCAATAGACGGTCGAACTCTTCGAGCAGGCTTTTACATTTTTTTTCGAGCGCGGCCTTATCCCGTACCAGCGAATCGCGCCCCACTCCCAGGCTGTCTCCGGCATAGGCGGGTTTTACAAACAGCGGAAACCGTAGCGATGGCAAGACCGAATCCAGGTCTGATAGTGCGGTTACCGCCCGATAAGCCGGCGTGCGGACATCTTCGCAATACGAAACATACTTCATGAGCTCTTTTGGAAGATCGTAAGTGCGTGATGGGGGGCCGGTAAATGGAAGGTTGAGGGTCTCCAGCGCGTAGATAACATCAACTCCGGGCACCTCCCAGTCGGGATACCCCTCGCAGAGGTTCACAAAAACATCGTACTTCTTTTTGGACAGCGCTCGCAACTGCTTGTGGGTGGTAAGCTTATTTAAAAAGACATGATCTACCGTGGCCCCGGGCAGCAGCGACGACAGGTTGCGGGGTGGATCATAGTTCTTATAATCAACCCCGGTGGTAGAATAGTCGGGCTGCAACACACATACTCTCACTATACGGCTTTTGCTTTTTTTCTTTTATTGGCCACGGGCATCTCGGCCCTGGATACGGCATCGAGCAAGATGGCCTCGATGACCTTAGAATAGTTAACCTTAGACGCTTTGATAATGGCGCCGATCGATGTATAATTTTCGTCTTCGCTTAGCCCGCACTGCGCATTGGCCTCCAGCACATATAAAATACCGGTGCCCGCGTCTTGTCTAATGTCGATGCGCGTATATCCTTTTCCACCAAGCGCCAGGTAGGCCTCAAGGCTAAGGTGTTGCAATTTTTTGCGCAGCGCCGGAGAAACGGGGCCGTACTCGTAAAAGTTTTCGTTTTGCGGCATGGGCGCTTCGTCTTCATAGATCTCCCAAAGACGATCAAAAGAAAGAAATCGTTCGTTGTCGGGCAGCGAAGGATGAAATAGTCGTTCAACAGGTTCGTACACCCTGCATTGTTCCGGATGACTGGAAGAGCCGGTAATAAAAGTCGTGAACTCGGGCCCCTTGATATATTTTTCTACAAACAACCCGTCGGCCAATAAGTTCCATCCTCGGTAGCCATCGGCCAGTTCCTTTACACGCAACTGCAATTCCTCTTCGTTGTTGACGACGTTCTTTACCGAAACCCCCATACTTCCTCCCGAGACCGCGGGCTTTATAATAAGCGGAGTTCCGATCTTTTCACAAAGCCCTTTTAGCGACGAAGGTCTGCCGTTGATCAGCTTCCAAGGAGCAGTAGAGACACCGGCCTTGTCAAAGGCCTTCTTCATGGGAATCTTAGAGGTGGTAATAGTATAAAAATGCTGGTCCGATCCGGTATAGACCAGCCCTTCTTCTTGCAGGGCGTCAATAACAGAGACGCCGGGAGCACCATTTACTTCGTCTCCGTCGCAAAGATTCAGCACGAGCGGCCGAAGACCGTTGCTTTTGGCAATGCTCGCAACGGTGGCTCGCATATTCTTTAAGGTAACCGGGGTCCAGGTCCAACCCAATCGTAGTTGTTCAAAAACGGACTTGTATTCGTTGATGCTATGCGTAAAATCATAGTAATGCGAAAGATTGGGGTCGTTGGTCTCCAGCTCAGGAGCCAACACCCAGACGTGATACGCAGAGAGGTTTGTGGAAGGTGGGGTGCGCTTCATGCGATCAAGCCACTTTTTTTCTGGCTTTTCGGGTAAGGCGTTGTGTAATGTAGTCGGTAAACCGATAGTGCGCCACTTGTTCGCGGTTTAGAAAGGCGGCGCCTCTGATCTCTCCGATACAAGAGGGCTTTCCGCAAAAACAGCGAAAGGGTTGTTGCATTTCCCATTCGGTAGAAGGATAAAAAAATCCAAGCTCTTCTCCTGCGGCGATCGCTTCGAGTGCCACCACGGTCATGGTGGTCGTATCAAAAAAACAATTTGGTTCGCAGCTGTGATTGATGTACTGCAAATACGATGGTTGCAGCATAATGTGCTTGTTGGTGGCCACCTGCACCGTCAAATACGTGGGTGTAGAAGAAATGCTGCCCGAACCAAACGAGGCGATCACTTCTCCTTTTTTAAAAGCGCGTTTAGTAAAAAAACAAAGCTGTTGGTTGCTTTCGTTAAGCCTTGTTTCTGCAAAGCCGTGGTCGGCCACCATTCGGTAGCGCGTTGAAGTTGTTGCTGTCATGGGTTAGTATTCTATACGAAAGATAGACAGCGTTCGCTTTGATTTAAGCGTTGATGCAATAATGTGAATAAGTCAACAATAACCTTATCGTGGCTTTTTATAGACTGGTACGGTGCTGCAGGGTTCTCCGTACATAAGGGTCTTTACCAATGGTAGAAGTCTTTTGGTAATCTCTATGTAGGCAAACTCCCCTATGGGGGTATCACCACATCCTTTAACGATAACCCGTTGGTCTTTGTACGATGACAGGTCGGCCGCATCGATATTCTTTAAAAACAAGTGTTTGAGCAGCTCCTGTTGGGTTCCCATGTATACTTCGGCGGCTACGGGTTGCAGATAATTGGCCAGTAACATATAGGCCCAAACGGGTATAATGGCGTCGGCAGAGCAGGTAATAGCCACCGCTTTGTCTTTAAAAGAACTCCATTCGGTTTGTTTGAGCGACTCGCGGAACTCCTTTTCCTTAACGATCATTCCCATAAACAAGTGGTCCTTGATATCAAAAAGCACAAGCGGTTGCTTGGGATACCACTGTTCGAGGTCGAGCGAGATAAGCCCGCTTTCGGCTACCTTATTGATGATAGGGTCGGCCATAAAGAAGCGTATTAATAACGAGACTGGCGCTTGTCTTTAATGGTGGCTGTAGCACGCAATACGGAGATCGGGTTGTTCGGGCTATATTGATTCGTGTATGCCTGTAATGCCTGCTGGTAGCGGCTTTGGCGGATGCTGTTTATGTCGCCTTGTACCACCGGCGTGGTTCCCAGGTTTTCTACCCGAATCATAAAGACGCCGCTTAGCCCTTCGATGGGCCCAACTACCGCTTTTCCTTTATTAGAGGCATTAAAAGCGGCACCGGTTACCCGGGGCTCATAACCAAAGCTTCCCGTAAGGGCGCCGGTCATTCTGATGCTGTCGGCCACCTCAACAGCCTTTCCTCCTAATACGCTAGCGGCTTGTTCGAGGGTGGTAGGGTTTCCGATCTTTTTGCTAAGCATCTGGGCCTTCTTTTTGTTTCTGAGAACCGGGTCTACCGCAGCCCTTGCCGCGTTTACCGTGGCGGTTCCCTCTTTGGTCACATCATAGACGGCAGCAACTATATAGTTATTGTCGATGCGCTCAGGTTTTAAGACATCGCCCTTATCGGCCTCATAAATGGCGCGAACAAAAGAGCGCGAGGCGCCTACCCCTCTTACCTCAAAGGCAACCGGTGTAATATCCGTAGCGGATCCCTTTATCAGTCCCTGGGCCTTAAGTTTTTGATCGTAGTTTTTTTCAAATGCGGTCAGGTCTTTGCAGTCGCCGGCAAAAGCGTTGGCTTTATTGAGGGCGGCGTTGTCGGTCTCTTGGCTAACCACGATCTCTCTGGGCAAATACGCTACCTTATAGGCGGGTCCGCTTCCTTTTTGTGACAATACCTCTATATAATGAAATCCGAAATCGGTCTTAACGATTCCTTTGCTGCCGGCACTACGCAAAAAGATAAAGTCGTTGAAGGGGCCCACCATTTGTCCGGATGGCACGTTCTCGTATTTTCCTCCGGTTGCCTTGCTTCCGGGATCGTCCGAGAATTTGGCGACCAGCGAATCAAAGATGGCTCCGGCAGCAACCGCCTTTTGCAGGCTGTCGCATAAATTATACGCCGTTGCAGAGTCGCGGTTTTGGGTGCTGATCAAAATATGTCTGATGGTCACCGTATCGGGCATGGTGATCTTGCCCACCATGCGGGCCAACACATAGGTTCCCGCATCCAGATAGGGTCCGTATACTTCTCCCACCGGAGTCTTGAAGATCGAGTCCTTCATTTGTTGTTGGATCGATTTGGCGCTTACAAAACCATTATAGTACTGCGCACCTTCGCCGGCCAGAAACTGTTCGAGGTTCTCGGCGGTCTTGAACCTTTCTTTCAGATTGGCCACTTCGTTTCGAACGGCAGCGGTGTCTGTGGCAGAGGGGGCGGCGCTAAAGGATACATAATAGATGCTGCGGCTCTCTTGTTGCTTGAACTGGTTTTTGTATTTGTTGATGTATTGCTCGATCTCCGCGTCACTGACCTTTACCGCAGAGTCGGGAATGCTGGTGTAAAGCTCTCTTACCAGCGAGATGCGGGCGAGTTGGCTGTTTTCGGCATTTTGTTTTTCGATAATCCAGCGAGGATAGTTGGTGCTGTTGGCAAATAACGAGCTATACTTTTCAGACATGCGCATATTAGCCAGCGCATTAATGTAATTGCCTATACTGGTCTTTTGCTCTGGCGTTCCCGACTTTAATAACTGGTCGATATTTTGTTTGGCGAGCGTTCCGTTATAGAGGCCTGTTTTACTATCACGAAACTGATTTTGCAGATCTTGCGGAGCGTTGATACCATATAATATATCTCCTAATTCTTTTTTACCCACCTCTATTCCCAGAAGGTTCAACTCTTGGCGCAATAAGGTTTCGCTAACCTTTTGATTCCATGCTTGCTCCAGTGCTTGTTGGGTCATGGCCGCATTTTGAGGATAACCCTGCGACTTCATATTCTCTTCTGCCTGCGTAACCATTGGGTTAAACTCATCGAAGCTGATCGACTTTCCATTTACAGTTCCTACTGAAGTTTCCATCTGCCCGCCCATCCGGCTCTTTCCGGCAAAATAGTCGGTTAAGATAAAACCCAAAAGAGCTAGTGCGACCAAAACCACGGTTACTTTAGCATACTTGTCTCTGATATCCTGAATAATAGACATATATAGTTAATTAAAGGATGGCAAAAATAGGGGAAAAACTGTGGAAAAACCATTGAGTAGTCCACCCCCTTATAGCTTGTTTTTATTCTCTCCAAAAGATGATTAGTAAAAGAAATTTCTAACAACCCTTGTTGGTTTAGGGCTGGTTTTTGTGGAAAAGCCGGTGTGGAACGTGAAGATGAAACAGGAAAAAAAGAGCATTTCCGGTGTTTTTTTTGTAACAGGGTTTTCTATGTTGATTTCTTCCGGAAAATCCACAATATACTCACCACGGTTTGTTTAATAAATAACTAACATTTATAATTAAATTATCAACTTTTTTTTGTTAATAGCTCAAGCGTAGCTGTAACGCCCGTAGTTCGGGAATAACTCGAAGTAAGCTCGCATCATTACCATGTCCGCAAAGTCGGGCGAAATCCCGTGCATCCTTGACAGTTCCTCTTTGCTGGATACTGCAAGCTTTCCGGCGGATTCAGGACGACGGCGGCGAATCATGTCGAGCTCCTTAACCAACGTATCGCGGTGCGCTTTCGGTAAAATGAGCTTGTTTTTTTCGACTAACTCGGCGAGCTTGAAATAGCACTCGGCTTTGAGGTTAACGTAGCTCTCGGGGTGCTTTGCGCGGGATCCATTTTGAAACCCTCGGCAAGCGAGC
>CAZZLP010000043.1:0-9022 GCA_964654705.1 uncultured Chitinophaga sp. | reverse complement strand
GATCTCCCGTATTTTCGGGGAGCCCATTTTGGGCAATGGAAAGTGGCTGGGAAAGAACAGTAATCCCCCCGGTCAGCATGGAGAAAAGCGCAAGCGTAAATCACTCGGTGAATACGCCCTGCAGCTGCGCGAAAAACAAAAAGCAAAATATACCTACGGGGTATTGGAAAAGCAATTCCGCAAAACCTTCGAAGAAGCAGCTCGTCTTAAAGGAGTAACCGGTGAGAAGCTCATCCAGTTGCTCGAGGCCCGTTTGGACAATACGGTATTTCGTATGGGTATCGCCCCTTCGCGTCCTGCGGCCCGTCAGTTGGTCAGCCACAAACATGTGGAGGTCAATGGAAGAGTGGTCAATGTACCCTCTTTTCAACTCAAGCCCGGCGACGTGATTACCGT
Organism: uncultured Chitinophaga sp.; assembly: GCA_964654705.1. Lineage (GTDB taxonomy): Bacteria > Bacteroidota > Bacteroidia > Chitinophagales > Chitinophagaceae > JJ008. The sequence continues at coordinate 8,626 of CAZZLP010000043.1, read as the reverse complement.
AAAGATCAGCAGTAAAGAGCGTGCCTCTATCGCTGGTGCCGTTCGTGGCAAGAATCCTAAGTACAACTGGCTCGATTTTAACGAGACCGAGTGCAAGGGAACCTTTATCGCCTATCCCGAAAGAGATAGCGTACCCGAGAACATCAAGGAGCAACTGATTGTCGAATTGTACTCTAAGTAATAACGCAGCGTTCTTTCTTTAACATTTAAAGCAATCTAAATATGGCCATCCTGAATTTTCAAAAACCCGATAAGATCATTCTTCAGAAAGCTTCTGACTTTCATGCGCAATTCGAGTTTCGTCCGCTCGAACCCGGCTATGGTGTTACCATCGGAAATGCCTTGCGTCGTGTATTGCTCAATTCGCTCGAAGGATATGCCATTATCGGTGTAAAGATCGAAGGGGTCGATCATGAATTCGCTACTCTTAAAGGAGTCAGCGAAGACGTGGTAGAAATGCTGCTCAACCTCAAGCAGGTTCGCTTCAAGAAGTTGGGCGATCAAGAGGTTAGCACCGAAAAGATCAGTCTCTCTATCAAGAACAAGACCGAGTTTACGGCCGCTCTTATTGGCGACAATACTCAATCTTTTCAGATCATGAACCCCGAGTTGCTGATCTGTACACTGGATAGTTCGGCTCGTCTCGATATGGAGTTGACCATTGGTAAAGGCCGCGGGTATGTAGCTGCCGAAGACAACAAGCCTAAAGAAGCTCCCTTGGGATATATTCCCGTTGATGCGATCTATACGCCCATCAAAAATGTCAAGTACAGTATCGAAAATACCCGTGTGGAGCAGCGCACCGACTTCGAAAAGCTAATCATGGATGTGGCCACCGATGGCACCATTCATCCCGAAGAAGCGGTCAAGCAAGCCTCTCGCATTCTGATCCAGCACTTGATGATCATTACCGACGAGAATATCACTTTCGACAATAAAGAAGAAAAGAAAGAAGACCTGGTCGATGAGCAGACCCTACAGCTGCGTAAAGTGCTGAAGACCCCGCTCGAAGACCTCGATCTTTCGGTACGCGCGTTTAATTGTCTGAAAGCCGCCAAGATCAATTCGCTGAGCGAGCTCGTACAGTATGAGCAAGAAGACCTGATGAAGTTCCGCAACTTTGGACAGAAGTCCCTTTCAGAGATCGAGCAAGTTCTTTCTGAACGAGGATTACACTTCGGGATGGACCTGGTAAAGTTGGGGATCGACCTGAGTGAGTTTTAATTTTATTCAATAACGCTCTTTGACAAAAAGAGCAACCACTGCAATTCCTGACACGGTGCAGTGTTACAAAAAATAAACGTCATGCGTCACGGAGACAAAGTAAACAACCTGGGCAGAAAGAAAGCCCATCGCGATGCCCTGCTGAGCAACCTGGCTTGTCAGCTCATCACCCACAAGCGTATCGTTACCACCACCGCCAAGGCTAAAGCCCTGCGCGTTTATGTGGAGCCCATCATCACCAAGGCCAAAGAGAACACCACCAACCAGCGTCGTGTTGTGTTCAGTTATTTGCAAGACAAAGAAGCTGTCAAGGAACTCTTTGGTGCCGTAGCAGAAAAAGTAGCCGGTCGTCCCGGTGGTTATACCCGTATCATCAAATTGAAATTTCGTACTGGTGATAACGCCGATACCTCTATGATCGAGTTGGTCGATTTCAATGAGATCTACGGTAAAGGAAAGGGCGAAGAGAAAGCCACGGCTAAAAAGACCCGTCGTTCCGGATCGCGCAAAAAGGCAGCTGAACCCGCAGCAGGCCCTGTTGCCACCGAAGCTGTCGCCGAAGAGACTCCCGCTGCCGAATAAGCAGCGTTCATCTTCTAGTAAACATGCCTATGAGATCGGTATCGGTAGGATTGGTCCAGATGAGTTGTACCCAAGACAAGACCGCTAATCTGAACAAGGCCGTTCAAGAGATCGAGCGTGCTGCCGCCAAGGGGGCACAAGTGATCTGTTTACAAGAACTGTTTACCTCGCTCTATTTTTGCGACGTAGAAGCTTACGAAAATTTTCAACTGGCAGAGCCCATTCCCGGACCTTCTACCGAGGTGCTTCAACAAGTAGCCTCTCGTTTGGGGGTCGTGCTCATCGCATCGCTTTTCGAAAAGCGCGCCGAAGGTCTTTATCATAATACCACAGCGGTCATCGATGCCGACGGATCTTACCTGGGTAAGTATCGCAAGATGCATATACCGGACGATCCCGCTTATTACGAAAAATTCTATTTTACTCCGGGTGATCTCGGATATAAAGTATTCAAGACAAAATTTGCTACTATTGGTGTGCTGATTTGTTGGGACCAGTGGTACCCCGAGGCGGCCCGTATTACCGCGCTGATGGGGGCTGAGGTTTTATTTTACCCGACCGCGATTGGTTGGGCCACCAGTCAAGACCAGGCTACCAACACCGAGCAATATGGCGCCTGGCAGACCATGCAGCGCAGTCATGCCGTAGCTAATGGCATTCACGTGGTCAGTGTTAACAGGGTCGGGTTAGAACAAAACGGGGCCATGCAGTTTTGGGGCGGTTCATTTGTCGCCAATCCGTTTGGTACGTTGCTCTGGCAAGGATCGCACGACAAAGAAGAGACCGCTGTCGTCAACATCGATCTTTCCAAGACCGATCATTACCGCACCCATTGGCCATTTTTGCGCGACAGACGTATCGATTCTTACCAGCCCATTACCAAGCGCTATGTTGATGAAAGCTGAGCAGCAAACTCCTCGAGAACTGGGATATTATTTTCCTGCCGAATTTGCACCGCATGTCGCCACCTGGCTCAGTTGGCCCCATAAAGAGGCATCGTGGCCCGGCAAGATCCAGTCTATTTACCCCAGTTATGTCAAGTTTATCAAGGAGCTTACCAAAGGCGAGCTGGTCCGGATTAACGTTGCCGATACAAAAATGCAAGAGCAGGCTACGAGTTGGTTGGTCCGCTATGATGTGGACCTTTCTAAAGTTGAATTTTTCTTGCATCCCACCAACGATGCATGGTGCAGAGACCATGGTCCTGCTTTTGTAATCAACCCCTTGGCCGACCAAAAAAAGGCTATTGTTGATTGGGGTTATAATGCATGGGGAAATAAATACCCTCCGTTCGATCTTGATGATGTGATCCCTACCCGGATCGCCGAGCACTATGGTTTGCCACTTTGGCATCCCGGTATCGTTATGGAAGGAGGGAGCGTGGAATTCAATGGCGAGGGCACTTTGCTTACCTCGACCGCTTGTTTGCTTAACCCCAACCGTAACCCTTCGTTGAACCAGGGGCAGATCGAACAATTTCTTCGTGAGTATTACGGGGTAGAGCAGATATTATGGGTAGACGAAGGTATCGTTGGAGACGATACCGACGGACATATCGATGATACGGTCCGCTTCGTTAATGCCGATACCGTCCTGGCCACCGTGGAGTCTGCCTCCGGTGATGATAACTACGCGTTACTTCAAAAAAATCTGCGTCAGCTAAAGTCGATGCGTCTTACGGGTAACCGGTCGCTCAATGTTATTGAGCTGCCCATGCCGCCTGCCCTTAGTTACGAGGGGCAGCGTCTGCCTTGTTCTTATGCCAACTTCTATATTGCCAACCGTTCGGTCGTTGTACCGGTCTTTAACTGCGAACAAGACGAAACGGCCCTTCGCATTATTGAGCAGTGTTTTCCGGGACGCGAAGTGGTAGGCATCGATTCGGTCGATATTATCTGGGGGCTGGGAAGTTTTCATTGCCTGAGCCAGCAAGAGCCGCTGGTATAATTTGTGCACATCTTTGGTCTTGGTGCGGAGCAAATGCGTTACTTTTACGCAATTTGTTTTTACCGTAAATAATCTTCTATGCCTTCTTCTTCCGCTCCGGCCGTTCTGTTGCTTGCTGACGGTACCGTTTACCGGGGGCTGGCCTTTGGGGCCATCGGCACTACCACCGGCGAGATCTGTTTTAACACCGGTATGACCGGTTACCAAGAAGTATTTACCGATCCCAGCTATTTTGGTCAGATCCTGATTATGAATACGGCACACGTAGGTAATTACGGTGCCAAGGACCTCGATGTGGAATCGGACAGTATCAAGATAAACGGACTGGTCGGTAGAAATCTCGAGGCGCAGTATTCGCGTCTTCAGGCTTCGGGTTCGTTGCAAGAGTATTTGCAACAAGGTGGCATCGTTTCTATACAGGGGGTCGATACCCGTTCGCTGGTCGCTCATATTCGTACCAAGGGGGCCATGAACTGTATTATTTCTTCTGAGACGACCGATGTGGCCTTATTGCAAAAAAAGCTACAGGCCGTTCCCAATATGGACGGGCTCGAGCTGGCTTCTTCGGTAAGCACCAAAAAACAGTATGACCTGGGCCACTCCGGTTCGGACATCCGTATTGCCGTGATGGATTACGGGGTCAAGCGAAATATTTTGCAATGCATGGTAGAGCGCGGGGCTCATGTACGGGTATTTCCGGCGCGAACGCCCTTAAGCGAAGTCAAGGAGTTCGCCCCCGATGGCTATTTTATTTCGAATGGTCCGGGCGACCCCGCTCCGATGGATTATGCCATTACCATGGTAAAAGCATTGATGAAAGAAGAAAAACCACTATTTGGTATTTGCCTGGGTCACCAACTGCTGGCCTTGGCCAATGATATACCTACTTTTAAGATGCACCATGGACACCGCGGTCTCAATCATCCGGTAAAAAATCTAGAGACCGGGCGCTCCGAGATTACCACACAGAACCATGGTTTTGGCGTAGACCCTGATGCGGTAAAAAAAGCCGACCATATACAGGTTACGCATGTAAACCTGAACGATCAGTCAATCGAAGGCATTCGGGTAAAAGGTAAACCCGCATTCTCGGTTCAATATCACCCCGAAGCCACGCCGGGGCCGCATGACAGCCGCTATTTGTTCGATCAGTTCATCGATATGATCAAGGCCTCAAAAAATTAACCATGACCATCGCCATCATCAACGGGCCAAATTTAAATCTGCTCGGCAAACGAGAACCCGATGTATACGGATCGGTATCGTTCGATGATTTTTTGAATACGCTTCGCAGCCGGTTTACGGACGTTTCGATCGACTATTTTCAAAGCAATGTAGAAGGAGAGCTGATCAACGAGATCCAGCGTGCCGGTTTCGCCTGCGATGGGGTTATCTTAAATCCGGGAGGCTATACCCATACTTCCGTTGCCATAGGAGATGCCGTGGCTGCTATCAAAGCGCCGGTCATAGAAGTACATATCTCTAATGTACATGCCCGCGAAGAATTTCGCAAACACTCTTATATAAGCCCCAAGGCTGCCGGTACCATTGCCGGCCTCGGATTGGAGGGGTATGCGCTTGCGTTGCAATGGCTCACACAGCGTAAAGCGGGTAGTTGACGTACTGTTGATGTTGCGCCTGCGACCCTGCAGCTTCTGCGCCACATAAAACATTGCCCCGTTTTGGCTTATTGTTTTTGCAGCTTGTCTAATTTTCCTATGTACAGACTACGTCCATGAGTGGCAACCACGATCTCATTCTCTCTTGGTTGTATGGCTAGGTCGTGTACCGCAACAGAGCGGGGCATACCTGCTTGCCAGGCTTTGTAGGTCTTGCCTCTGTCCATACTTACATAGAGCCCGCCATCGGTTCCCACATACAGGATATTTGGATTTTTAGGATCTTCTCTGATTACATTGACTGGTTCGAGCGGTAAGTTACCGGCAATGGATTGCCAACTGATGCCCTTGTCTTCGCTTACATAAACATAAGGTTCAAAATTATCTGACCGGTAGCCATTGAGCGTGGCATACAAGCGGTTCTCGCTGTGTTGAGAGGCCGCTACACGGCTTACCCAGAGTTGACGGGTGTTCAATCCGGCAAGGTCAGCGGTTGGCTTGGTATTCTTGTTCTTTTCTATATCCCCCGTACGGTGCAGGGCGGTCCAGGTGTAACCGGCATCGTCGGAGCGATATAAATTTCCATCATCGGTACCCACGTAGAGCAAACCAAAACGAAGGGGCGACTCGTCGATCGTCGTAATGGTCCCGTAGGGAACGTTACCCGGTACGGCTCCCTTAGACAGATCGCCGCTTAGTGATGTCAGCGTATCTCCTTTATTAAAGGAGCGGTACAGTCGGTTGGCACCATAGTAAAGAATATCGGCGTTATGACGACTTAACAAAATGGGGGTTTGCCAATTGAAGCGTAGCGGTTTTTCGCCCAGCTGGTGTTGTGGACGAATGTTCTTTGACTGGCCGGGTTTATCTCTTTGATAGCGTGCGTAAGCCCCGAATTGCGATCCGGAGTAAATGGTATTATTGTCTCTTCTGTCTACTTGCGCCTGCATGCCGTCTCCACCATTGATCATCTTGTAGGCATACTGACCATTGTCTATCCAACCGATGTCTTCTTTGTGGTTAGAGGGCCCCCACCAGCTTCCATTATCTTGTAATCCGCCGTATACATTATAGGGTTTTGCATCGTCGGTCGTTACCGAATAGTACTGTCCGACGGCAGGTGTGTTGGCCTTGAACCAATTTTTTCCGGTGTCATAACTTATGTTGACCCCACCGTCATTGCCGTTTATGAGGTGTCCATCTTTTTTGGGGTTTACCCAAAGGGCATGATGATCGGCATGTACGTTACCCTTGTCCATATTGGTAAAGGTCTTACCCCCGTCGGTAGATACTTGAGAGCTGAAGCCCAGTATAAAGAGTTTATCGGCGTTTTGGTAAGACGTATAGATCTTGGCAAAATAATAGCCATAGGTATTAAAGATGCCGATCGATTTTTCGTTGGCCTTTTTCCAACTTCGTCCGCCATCTTCGCTGCGATATACTTCGCAACCGACAATACCGCTATTCTGAAATCCATCGTCGCTGTCGAGCCAGTCCCATAGCACCGAAGGGGCAAATTTACCGGAAGCCACTTTCTCTTTTAGCTGGACCACACTGGTTTGTCTGGGAAAACGATTTTTGCGTAAGAAACTTTCTAGCTTGCCACTATCGAGTGCAGCAAATTGGGCAGCGGTCAGATAGCGAAGGTCTTCTTTGGTATAAGACGAATCAACAGTTGATTTTTTTGCGGCCAATGGGGTATTGTTGTCGACAACGGCATAAGCGATCTTGGGGTTGCCCGGAAAAAAGCATACGCCAATACGACCGATCTTGTTGCCTTGTGCAAAGCCACTGCCTTCGCCCGATGTTTTTTGCCAGGTAGTTCCTCCGTCGGTACTGCTGTAAATACCACTGCCAGGTCCGCTTTCTTCGAACTTCCAGGCTTTGCGATTTTTTTGCCACATGGCGGCCAGTAAGTGATTGGGATCGGTGGGGTCCAGCGCCAGATCGACGGCCCCTGTCTGTGCATTTACAAAAAGCGTTTGCTGCCAGGTCTTGCCTCCGTCGGTGGTTTTGTAGACGCCTCTTTCGGCGTTGTCGGTGTACAAATGGCCGAGTACGGCAACCCAGGCGGTCTTGGGATCGGTGGGGTGCAATTCAATATCCCCTATGTGGTGCGATTCGGAAAGACCTCGGTGTTGCCATGTTTTACCGTTATCGGTCGAAACGTACATCCCGGTACCGGCGTAAGAGGAGCGACTGCTGTTGGCCTCTCCGGTTCCGGCCCAGATAATACGAGGATTGGTATTCCAGTTAACGGCGATATCTCCTAAGAACAATACGTCGAGGCTATCCATAATAGGAGTAAAGCTTTGCCCGTTATTGACGGTGTGCCAAAGACCACCGCTGGCATAGGCTACATAAAATTCGGTAGGATCGTTCGGGTTGGCATCCACATCGACCACGCGTCCGCTCATGATGGTGGGGCCTATGGAGCGAAACGACACGGCACTCAGCAGGCTGTCTCCAAAAAGAGAAGCGCGCTGCTCCATGGAACGTAATCTATCGGTTCCCGATGTAGGGGGTACTTGGGCAATGGCCAAATGGGTAAAGAGCACGCTAACAAGACCCAGGGTAAGGCGAAGCCAGGCAGATGGTTTAACTTGCATATCGGACTAATTTTTGGTTTAACCGGATCAATCAAACTTACTAAAATGCGCGCATTTCTGTTGATTTTACTGGCCTTGTTACTGCAGTTCTCTGCGCAGCCGGTTTCGGCGCAATGGAAAGATTTTATAGTCAACCGCCGGGGCGATACCCTTAACAGAATCGATCTGGCCGGCAATAGACAGGGCCCGTGGGTGCTGTCGGTACCCGAGCTCAGGGGAGAGCGGGGCTACGAAGAAGAGGGATATTTTTCAGATAATGCGAAAGAGGGGGTTTGGAAGCGCTTTTCGCTAGAGGGTGTCAAGATAGCAGAAGAAAACTACCGCTGGGGTAAGCTGCATGGCAAGCAATTGTACTTTTCTTATTTCGGAGGGCTAATCCGCGAAGAAAACTGGCGGGCCATGGACCCCCGCCAAGCCTTTGATACGGTCGCAGTATACGATCTTAAGGATCCCGATAAAAAAATAGCAGACGTGGTTGTCAAGAACGAGGGGATCTCGATGCGACACGGGGTTTTTTCTTATTACGACCCGCGCACCGGTAAGTTACTGGCCAAAGAAAATTATGTGATGAACAAACTACAAGAAGAAGAAAAGAGCGCCATCAACAAAGAACGTTGAATGACGAACTTTTCTTCTTGCGTTTTT
>CAZZLP010000042.1:0-9053 GCA_964654705.1 uncultured Chitinophaga sp. | reverse complement strand
CTGCGCAAAGGCCAGTGCGCTTCCTAGATTGAATAAACCGTCGGAACTACCGAATTTAATGGGAATCATAGCGCCCGTGAGCAAAATGGTCTTGTTGGGAACTTGTGCAGCTAAGATCGAAGCCGTTTGCGCCATGGTATCGGTGCCATGTGTAATGACGATCTGCTTTTCTGCACATTCGTTGCACTGTGCTGCGATCAGCGTTCGGTCTTGATCGCTCATCTCTAGACTATCGATCATCATTAAGGTTTGTATGGTTACATCGACCTTGCATCTGCCCAGTGCCAGCAGATCGTGTATGTGGGTATCCTTAAAAAAAAGTTGTCCGGTAATCTCGTTGTATTCCTTATCGAAGGTTCCTCCAGTAATAAAAATGCGAACGGCCATGGTCAAAAATTTACATGAAGGTAATGCAGGTGTTGCCACCGCCAAGCTGTTTTTTCATTGTAACTTGCAAGCATGCAGGATTATCTCGGTGGGTTAAATGAGAGACAGCGCGAGGCGGTACTTCATCATAACGGTCCTATATTGGTCGTGGCCGGAGCCGGCAGCGGTAAGACCAAAGTGCTTACTACCCGTATTATTCACTTGATGGCGGCGCATCGGGTCGATGCCTTTAACATATTGGCCCTTACATTTACCAACAAGGCTGCCCGCGAAATGAAAGAACGCGTGGAGCGTATAGTAGGAGACGGCGAGGCGCGCAACCTTTATATCGGCACCTTTCACTCCGTATTCGCCAGGATCTTACGCTTTGAGGCCGAAAAACTCGGTTACCCCAAACATTTTACGATCTATGATACCGATGATAGTAAAAGTGTGGTCAAGGCGGTTATCAATGATCTGCACCTGGATGATAAGCACTACAAGCCCAATATCGTTTACAACCGCATCTCTGCCGCCAAGAACGCACTGATCGGCCCGCAAGAGTATCGCAACGATTACGGATTGCAGCAAGAGGATACGCGCTCCGGTCGTCCGGCCATTGCCCAGATCTACGAGAATTACGTACAACGTTGTTTTCGTAACGGAGCCATGGACTTTGACGATCTACTCTTAAAATTTTATCAGCTGCTCAGTACGATTCCGGAATGTCTTTCTCGCTACCAACAGAAGTTCAAGTATATTCTGATCGACGAGTACCAAGACACCAATCCGGCGCAGTACGAGATCATCAAACTATTGGGTGCTATGCACGAGAATGTTTGTGTGGTGGGCGATGACGCACAGAGCATCTATAGTTTCAGGGGAGCTACCATAGAGAATATCTTACAGTTTCAGCGCGATTATGATCAGGTAAAAGTGGTCAAGCTCGAGCAAAACTACCGCAGCAGCAGCCAGATCTTGGCGGTCGCCAATCAGGTAATCAGTCATAACAAGAGCCAGATCGAAAAAGTATTGTTTACCGAAAATCCGCCTGGCGAAAAAATTCAATTAGTACGAACGCTTACAGACAACGATGAAGGAAAGTTTGTAGCCGACTCCATTCAAGAGCTCAAGCTGAGACATCACTATGCCCATCGCGATTTTGCCATTTTGTATCGCACCAATGCGCAGAGCCGCGCCTTTGAGGAAGCGCTTCGCCGCATGGGTATTCCGTATACGATCTATGGGGGTATCAGCTTTTATCAGCGAAAAGAAGTAAAAGACCTGGTGGCCTACCTGCGTTTGATTGTGAATCCGCACGACGAAGAGGCCCTTAAGCGTGTTATCAATTATCCGGCTCGTGGCATTGGTAAGACCTCGCTCGATAAATTATTGCTGGCGGCCAATGAAAAGAATTGCTCTTCTTGGACCATTTTGCAAGAGGCACGTAGTTACGGGTTTCGGGCCGGAACATTGACGGTGCTGGAAGAGTTCGTGACCATGATCAAGAGCTTCGCTTCGATGCTCGAAAAAGCGAATGCGTATGATGTAGCCTTTTATGTGGGCAAGCAAACCGGGTTGGTCAAAGAGCTCTTCAACGATAAGAGCACCGAGGGTATACAACGTTACGAGAACATTCAGGAGATACTAAACTCCATTAAGGAGTGGACCGAGAGCCCCGATAACGACGAAGGCGAATTGGTCGATAAAAGCCTGGGGGCGTATTTACAGCAGATCACTCTCCTTACCGATGCCGATCAAAAAGACGCCAATGCCGATACGGTCAAGTTGATGACGATACATGCGGCCAAGGGTCTTGAATTCTCTTGTGTCTTTGCGGCCGGACTCGAAGAAATGCTTTTTCCGAATGCTATGGCCATCAATACCCGCGAGGAACTAGAAGAAGAAAGAAGACTTTTTTATGTGGTCATTACCCGTGCCAAAGAACGCTTATGGGTCAGCTATGCGAATACCCGATATCGTTTCGGGCAGCTGGTGCAAAACGAGCCGAGTCGTTTTATCAATGAAATTCCCGAGACGCACCTCGATAGAAAATTTGCAGGGGGCGGTCCGGCCGCTCTGTCACGCTCGTCTGGTGGCGGATTTTTTTCGAGGGGTAATTCGTTTGGTCGCCCCGCCGCCTCCGAGAATAAACCGGGCTATTTTTCGCGAGAGACATCGAATGAGCATAAGCCCGAAGCGGGTTTGTCAAAAAAAGAATCTCCCCCTTACGTAGGCCCCGCCTCGGTCGCTCCTAAAGTAGTGCCTCATACCCCCTCTGCCAATTTTACGCCCAGTGATGCCTCAACAATAGAAGTGGACCAGCGCGTGGAGCATGCTAAGTTCGGGTTTGGAAAAGTGATTAGTTTAGAGGGAGCTGCGCACAACCCGGTGGCCACGGTTGTTTTTGAAAAAAACGGAGAAAAAAAGATCATGCTCAATTATGCGCGGCTGCGTATAGTAGATTGAGGCCTTTTGTCAAGGCCCTTACTTGTTTATGCCCCGCCCTGCTCGCCATAAAAAAAAGTCTCGAAACCGATCTGGGCTTTCTGCCAAGACACTCTACCGGATTCGTACTGCTTTATTGATCGTAGCAGCGATAGCACTTGTACTCACTTTCTTTTGGCTATATACCGAGTGGCGACACTACCAGCGTGCCTTGCAAGCGCGCTTTCCGGAGTTTGGAATCTCCATGCCGGCGCATCATCCGATACACGGCATCGATGTGTCGCGCTACCAGCGCTATATTAGCTGGCCAGCGGTCTCTTCGATGAATGTACTGGGTATCAAACTCGGGTTTTGTTTTATCAAGGCAACAAGGGGTACCGGACATACCGATCCGCAGTTTGCCAGAAACTGGAAAAAAAGCAAACAAGCGGGTCTGGTACGCGGAGCCTATCACTATTTTATTTCCACGCAGTCGGGTTTGGAGCAAGCCAACCATTTTTTACGCGTTACTCGCTTTTCGCCGGGCGATTTGCCTCCGGTGCTCGATCTTGAAGAGGCCAAGGGGGTAACGGTGGCACAGTTGCGCCAAGAGGCTCTTGTTTGGCTCGCTACGGTCGAAAAAGCTACCGGCATACGCCCGATCCTTTATACCAGCGTGGGGTTCTATGAGCGCTACCTGGGGCGCGTCTTTGATTCGTATCCGCTTTGGGTGGCGCACCATTATCAACCCGTACAGCCCAGTATTCGAAGAAGCTGGACCTTTTGGCAACACAGCGATGCGGGTCGTGTCAATGGTATAGAGGGGCCGGTCGACTTTAATGTATTTAATGGAGATTCCACTGCATTCCGTCGTATCTTGATACCCTAATTTAATTGCATGGAGCAGGGTTGGGATTCGGATGTCAGCGCCTTTTTTATTCGCATTGTCAATGCCATTGCGGTAACGGTCATCTGGATGCTCTCGGCCTCTACCATTGGTCTCTATGCCGGACTAGCCGTGCCAGGGCGGTTTGCCACTTGGGTGACCATTGTCTACTATGCACTGTTGATTGTTTCGTTTGTGGCCCTGGTCCGCTACCTGCGAAATGCCTGGCAAAAAAAATAATGCTAGCTGCTGTGGTCCGAGACAATGACCCATTGTCCGTTGATCTGTCGTAATAATAGAGTAAAATGCCCCTGTACGTTACCAATGCTTCTGGTTAAATGCCACTTGCCAATTAATTGCGCATACTGCTTGGAAAGTAGTTGAATATGCAGAATGGTAAACTGCAATTTTCCCATGGCGGCCGTATCGGGGTATCCTTTTTTATAGTTGGCCAACGTATTGTTCCAACCATACGTTACTCCGGACTTACCAATAAAGCAGAGCGAGTCGTTCTTCCAGTACCCTTGCATAAAACCCTCCAGATCGCCACGGTTCCAGGCGCTTGACTGATCTTCTAACAGATGCTTGATGACCGGCGTTATAGTATCTTGTCCGTTTGCCTGAACTCCTGTTACCAGCACTGCGATAATGAAAAAGATTTTCATATTTTTTACAAAAGGGTTCATGGAAATTAATGAAAAAAGAAAAGCAGCCCCCTTTTTCTAATGCCTACAATCATCGGCATGGGCATGGTTATGCGACCGGCAACTGCGTACGTTAAGCAGGTGGGCATAGATGATGAGGGCTACGGCCGGAACCAGTAATAAAAGTTGATGATCGGGAAAGAGTTGTTTGAGGATCAAAAAACCGCCACCCAATAAGAAAAGTAGCCAGGGCGTTGTGCGGTGATGGTGTTTCTTGTAGCCATGGTACATGGAATAGCTGCCGATGAGCAACGCCAGCGCGATCATTCCCCATTCAAAACCCAGGTGATGTACGATGTTGATCCCGAATAGTGGCAGACTGGTCAGTAGCAGCGGTAACAAGGCGCAGTGAATCGCACAAATAACGGATGCGCTGATTCCCCACCAATCCCAGTTGATCCGATAACGCATGTGGCAAAATTACCGAAATAGCAACAGAGTTGCAAAAATCCACACTATCGGGCGGTGGGCTGCGACGGGCTTCGTAATTTTGCCCCTCAACGTCTTGCTATGTCGAAAAAAGGATGGCTTTACCTGGGATTTTTTGTTTTGCTGGCTCTGTTTTTTTATGCGGCCCTGGCGCTGCTGATACCGGGATATACCAAAAAGGGGGTAGCACCGGTCAGCTATGTGCGACCATTTCGGTTCGTGACCCAAGATAGCACCCCTTTTACCGAGCAAGACGTTAAGGGAAAGGTCTATGTAGCCTCTTATTTTTTTACGACCTGCAAGGGGATCTGTCCTAAAATGAACAATTACCTGCACGAAGTATATGATGCACTTTCTAAAGAACCCGATTTTATGTTGCTCTCCCATACCTGCGATCCCGAGACTGACTCGTTGCCACTTTTAAAAAAATATGCGGATTCGATGCAGGTCGATACGCGCAAGTGGGTCTTTCTGACCGGTCGTAAAGACAGTCTTTATTATGCCGCCCGCATTAGCTATACCATTGACGATCCGGCCAATAACCTGACCTCGATCGAGGATGATTTTTTGCATACACAGTTTTGGGCACTGGTAGATCGGAATGGCGATGTAAAAAAGATCTACGACGGATTAAAGGAGTCAGAGGTAAAACAGCTGATTACCGATACCCGAAAACTTTTGAACGAGAAAAATTAATTTTATTCCCGTATGTCTCGTACCACTGCCGCTGTCGAAAAAAAGATCGTTGCGTTGCTCAAGCGACAGTCGCTGAGCGTAACGGAAAGTCGTAAGCGAATTTTACAGTTGTTCTTGGATCAGCCGGGGGCGCTTTCGCACAGTGATATCGAAAAAAGAGCGGGTACGGCGGCAGATCGTGTTACCATCTACCGTACCCTGCAGACCTTTGCAGACCGGGGGCTTATTCATACGATCCCTTCTTCTGATAATGCCAATCGCTATGCTCTTTGCAAAGACGAATGTGGCGATGGTCATCATCGTCACGAGCATATTCATTTTGTATGCACCGAGTGCGAGCAAACCTTCTGTCTCGACGAAGTGGTAACGCCGATCATCCGCTTGCCCAAGGGTTATAGCCCCCGGCAGGTAGAGGTTCTGGTACAAGGAAAATGCAAGCAGTGTACGCTTTCAGCGCGTCGTTGACCGACATCATTGAATGGCCCGCTATCAGGCGATAGCTTACCGGATACAAACAATTTCCGGTATGAAAAGTTCCATCATCTTTTTTTTGATCGCAGGGTGCACGGCCTTGGTGGTCGCCTGCTCTTCGGCTTCCCGTATTACCAGCTCTTGGACACCTCGCCCTGTTACGCCGGTCCTTTTTAAAAAAGTGATCGTATTGGGGTTGATACACGACAGGGATCGTACCCTGCGCGATCATATGGAACAATCATTGGCCGATCAACTTCGGGCAAGGGGGCAGCAAGCGGTTTGTGCTTGTGAACTCTATGGCCCCAAAGAATTCGATCGGTTGAGCGAGAAAGAAGCCTTGGGTAAACTATCCGATTCGGGGATAGACGGGGTGCTCACGATCGTGCTGCTCGACAAACAAAGAGAGCGTTATTATGTTCCGGGTCAAATTCAGTATACGCCCTATGGATTTTATTACGACAGATTCTGGGGCTATTCCCGCACGTTGTACGGGCGTATCTATTCTCCCGGCTATTACACTACCAATACCCGCTATTTCTGGGAGAGCAACCTCTACGATCTTTCCGATGGCAAATTGGTCTATTCGGCACAAAGCCAAAGTTTCGATCCGACCAGCGCCGACAAGCTGGGCAATGAGTACGGCAAGCTCATCGTGGACGATATGGTCAGCAAAGGGGTCATTTTGATCTCTTCCACACCCAGTAAAGGCCTTTGACATCGGTGGTCCACTCCCTGAACCAAAACACCAGTACGATCTCTTCGGCCAACTCCAATAGCGTAATTACCGCTGCGGTATAAAATAGCGGGTAGTGGATGGTCTTGAAAAAATAGAAATACAGCAGAAACAGCCCCTGCGCCAATGCAGCCAGCTTGGCCAATCGGGTATGAAAGCTCGAGATCTTACCATAACGGTGTAGCGCCAGCCCGGTCTGTAGTACGAAAAAAAGCAACAGCAATAGCAACCAGACTAGTTCTTGTCTGATAAAACCGGGGGCTAAGAGCAACAATCCGGTGGTGGCGATCAACACTGTCAGATCATCTCCGATGGAGTCAAGTCTTGCTCCTAGGGCACTGTTTACGCGAAAAGCTCGCGCCAGCATTCCGTCGATCATATCGGTAAAAAAGCTTAGCCCCACCATCCACTTGAACCAATCTGGCGGGCCGCTTAGCAAAAGCCACAAGAGCAACGGCGCCGTTACTATACGATACAGGGTAATCGCATTGATGATATAATAGGCAAACGGTCTTTTTTTCATTTTGAGTCGGAGGGGGTGGCAGCAGTGTTGGTGGCCAAGAGCAGCTCTTTGACCTCACTATCCGTTACTTGCAAAAATTGCTCATAGAACCTTCCTACTCCGATAAAGGGATCGGGGTAATAGCAGCTAATGAGCTCGTCTGCTTCGGTAGCTAATTTGTTTTTTGCCTGTAGCGAGCATACCGGTACGGCAACGATCAGGGAAGCAGGTCGTTGTTTTCGGATAGCCCGTACGGCGGCCAGCATCGTGCGACCAGTGGCAATGCCATCGTCGGTAAGAATTACTGTCTTATGCGCTGCCGAAACCGGCTCTTTCCGATCGGTCAGGGCTCGGTAGCGCACCTTTAATTCTTTTTTTATTTTTTCTGTTTGCATGGCAACGTAATCGGGAGTTACTCCGCTGCTCTCTTCCATGACGACCTCATTTTCGCAAACGGCACCAATGGCAAACTCGGGGTCTCCGGGATAGCCGATCTTTTTTGCCATTAGCAGATCGAGCGGTGCGTCGAGTGTCTTGGCCAAGACACAACCAATTGGAACACCCCCTCGGGGAATCGCCAGTACCAGCGTATCGGGACCCTTATGGCGGCACACTTTGGTGGCCAACAATTGTGCAGCCTCGTTTCTGTCAAAAAAATACATAGCGGTACAGACAAGATAACCGAACGGCGTCTATGACTAACTGATCTACACAGGTTCGAAAGATGATATTGCTCACCGGGTATCGGCTGCCATAAGATCTCTGATGACCACCGATGCGGCCACGGCACCGAACGTAGCGGGAAGATACGAGATGGTGCCATAAGCGGATTTTTTGAAGTTGCTGCCGTCGGTAAGCATCAGGCTTTCTTTATTGGGTTTTTCGGGAGAGAAAACCACTTTTATTCCTCTGCTAATTCCATGGCGACGCTTGAGTTGTTTCCGAATTTGCTGGGCAAAAGGGCAATTGTAGGTCTTGGCAATATCGACCACTTTCAATTGGGTAGGATCAAGTTTAGCGCCTGCTCCCATGCTACTCACCAGCGGTATTCTACTGTCATAGGCCATTTTGATAAAGGTGAGCTTAGGGGTGATACTGTCAATGGCATCAATGATATAATCGGGTTTTCTGGCTAACTGAGCAGTGACCATTTCTGGAGAGACAAAAGAGGTAACCGCCTCGAGTTGGAGCTCGGGGTTGATGGCCAATAACCGCTCTTGCATCAGAGTGGCTTTTGGCATTCCGTGCGTAGTAAAAAGGGCCGGCAATTGACGATTTCTATTGGAGGGATCTACCGTATCACCATCGATAATGGTCATTTTCCCTATGCCGCTGCGCGCTATGAACTCTGCTGCGTACGAGCCCACGCCCCCCAGCCCCACGACCATTACATGCGCATTGTTGAGCCGTCGAACCGCTGTTTCTCCTATAAGCAGGGAGGTACGGGAGAGCCAAGAGATATCCATAGTGCAAAACAAGGGAATTGTCGGCAGTTTGGAGTAATCCCCATAGGTGGATAGAAAAAAATCAGCACAGAATTTGTTGTGCTGCAAAAAAATCTATATTTGATATCGGAAAAGCTCTTTACCCATTAACATTCTAAATTTAGAAAAATGGCAACCAAGAAAAAAGCGGCCAAGAAAGCTGCCAAAAAGCCTGCTAAAAAAGCTGCTAAGAAAGTAGCCAAAAAAGCAGCAAAAAAGAAGCCTGCTAAAAAAGCGGCTAAGAAAAAACCTGCTAAGAAAAAGTCAGCTCGTAAGCCCAATGCGGCTTTCATGAAAGCAATGACTCCTAGTGCAGCTCTCGCTGCTGTAGTAGGTCCTAAGGCCCTTGCGC
>CAZZLP010000041.1:0-9134 GCA_964654705.1 uncultured Chitinophaga sp. | reverse complement strand
GGTACCCGAGCCTGGGGTGATGTTGTGTCCGGGCATGCGCCCTTGCCCCATAGTCCGCTGCCTGACCTACAGGCCATCAATTGTATCTTGTATACGTCGGGAACTACCGGAAATCCCAAAGGGGTCATGCATACCCACTACGCACACGCTTACAGTTTGCTTACTGTTATGGAGGCGCTGGGCGAAGAACTGCATAACGAAATTTTTTTTTCGTATTTACCGTTAAGCCACATTGCGGAACGTATGGTGGTGGAGTACTGTGGCATCTTTACCGGAGGAACCATTTTTTTCCCGGAATCGTTGCAGACCTTTTCGAAAGATCTACAAGCTGCCCAGCCCACGATCTTTTTGGCAGTGCCTCGTATTTGGGAAAAATTCAGAGAAGAGATATCGAAAAAAATTCCTCCGTCGCGTCTTTCCTTTTTGCTGCGTCTGCCGCTGCTGGGATCGCTGTTGCGTAAGCTGCTTCAAAAAAAATTGGGACTCTCCAGGGTGCGTTTCGCTTTGTCGGGGGCTTCGCCTCTTCATCCCTCCTTACCGGTTTTTTTTAACCAGCTCGGTATCGTCATACAAGAAGCCTACGGTATGACAGAGAATATGGCGCTTGCCTCCATTAACCGTAAGCACGCGGTCAAGATCGGTTCGGTGGGGCAATCTTATACCGGGGTAGAATTGATCATAGGTCCGGGTAACGAAGTGCTGACCAAAAGCCCTGCCAACATGGTCGGATACTACAAAGAACCGCAGTTAACTGCCGATAGCTTTCAGGATGGATTTCTTAAGACCGGCGACGAAGGTCGTCTCGACGATGAAGGCTACCTGACCATTACCGGAAGAATAAAGGACCTTTTTAAGACCAGCAAAGGAAAATATGTGGCACCCGCCCCAATCGAAAAGTTATTGCTGGAGCACTCTGTTTTTGAGCAAGTATGTGTGGTAGGTTCAGGTCAGTCCGGCGCATTGGCGCTGTGTGTGCTTGCTGCGGGTACGGCATCCGATACGACAACCCTGCTTTCCTTACTGACCTCTATACGTGAGCAGGTCAACCGACAGCTTGAACTTCACGAGCAATTGCAAAAGCTAGTGGTGGTACGAGAGGAGTGGACCGTTGTTAACGGGCTCATTACCCCCACCTTAAAGATCCGCCGCAATAGCATCGATGACCAGTATGGAAAAAATTATGAGCGATGGTTGCGGGCCAATGAGGTCGTCTTGTGGGAGTAACGGGGGTTGCCTTATGGGAGTAACCGCCCCGCACTGTGGTCAGGGGGTCGTCTTTTCTTTTAGTTTAAACCGAATACCAATATACCATTCTCTGCCTCGAGTGGGTCCCCAAACAGAAGAGGTATCAAAGAAGGGGCTAAACGGATCTTGCCAGCTGATAATCGGCCGTCGCTGTCTGAAGTCAAAGAGATTTTCTGCACCTCCATATACTTCTGTCTTCTTTATAGTATAGGTCAATTGAAAATTGAGCACCGTATATGGTTGTGAGAAGTCGGAACGTTGAAAAGCGATAGGATTCGATTTAGTATCAGGTAATCGTTGCTTGCCATAGCGGTGAATGTTGATATCTGCCTGCAAAGGATGGTCAGCAGATCGATAGCTGATCGTGGTCAACAACTTTTGTCTTGGATTAAAGGGCAGCAGCTGTTTTCGTGACTCTGTTATTCTAAATACGTTGAGGTTCGTATACCCTGTTTTGAACTCCAACGTATTCCACAAGTGCAATAGCAATTCGGTTTGCAGTCCATTGCTGTTGCTTACGCCGTTAAAATTCTTGATGATGGCTTTAGTAGGGTCGCTATCGTAGTCCGGAAAAATTTGATTTTGAAAGCTGGTCCTGTAAAAGTCCACACTTACGTGCCCTGAAATTTTGTTAGATGACCATTGAAATTTACGGGTTAGGTTGATCCCCATGTTTAGGGCTCTTTCCGGAAGAAGCGCCTCGGCAAAAATAATATCCCTTGAACTCACCAGTAGGCCGATGTTCTCACTAAACAGATTTACGGTTCGACAACCTGTTCCTATATTGGCCCGAAGGATAGTCATGGGGGTTATATCATATTTTATGAGCGTGCGAGGGGTTAGTTGAAAACCGAACATATTGTGATGATCGCCTCGCAGCCCTACTATCCAAGTAATCTTGTCTTGCGCCAGGCGAAGGGTGTTCTCGGCAAACAGACCCGGAATACGCTCGCTGCGATGATAGCGGCCTCCATAGGTGCGTAAAATAAACTGGTCGGTAAAACCAATATCTTCATTCAATTGCAAAGACCGATAGCTGATACCGGTCTTTAATTGGTGCTCTCTGTAGTTTAATTCGTATTGCAGGTTCAAATAGACATTGGTCTGATGAGCCTGGTACCGTACCGTTCCAAAGTAAGATCGTTGTTGCTGGTAAAAAGAAGAAGCAAAAGCGGTAAGACTATGTTTGTCATTAAAGCGGTATCCCGTCTTTGTCCAAAGTTCGGGTTGTTGCAACTCCACTGTCTGTCCGTAGATGCTGGTACTGCCTTTATCGGTAACGGGATCAAAGGACGTTTGTCCACCGATCCTTCTCTCTCGAAGCAAACGAATTCCGACCCGGCTGTTCCATCCCCAGCTTTTGTCGTTGCCATACTTCCATTTGTTCATCACTACGTAGCGCGTCAGCAACGGGAGGTCTAAAAAATCATCCTTGTCGCGATCGATCTTGCCTGCAGGCTGTACCATATGAACAGCGGATAAATTGCTCCACTTGTTCTTTTTGAAAGCGTAATTGGCATTGAGGTGTTTTTCTCCGAAGCTGTTGGTGTAGCTGTTTAGCAGCAGTTTGTCGGTTTTGTCCGGTTCTTTGGTCTCTACGTTGATCTGGCCGCTGATACTTTCAAATCCCTGAAGCACACTGTTAGCGCCTTTGGCCACATAGATATTATCTACCAACGTGCCTGGAATGCTACTAATGCCATAGGTATAGGTCAAGCCTTGAATTACGGGAAATCCATCGAGCAAGATCTGGTTATACACCCCCGAGAGTCCCAATATGCGAAGCTCTTTGGCATTAGTGACCACATTGGTCATTTGCGGCTGTACTGTAGTTTGTGTTTCGAAGCAACCGGCCAGATCACAGCACGCCGATTTGCGCAATTCCGTTTGGGTGATCTTCTCTACCTTGATCGGATTATTATTAGAGATGATAATGCCTGCACGTTTGCTCTCCACGATGACCTCGCTAAGGGTTTGCCCCTCTTGCCGACCATTGACTACCTTGCCGGTGATCTTTTGGGCCGATAAACTTATCGGAAGTGCAACCAGCAGTATAGCGATCCACCGCATCATGTGGTGCTACTGTTTTACCTTGTAGGGTCTATCACTGGGATTCTCGCAGCCTCCCGTATTCTCAACGGCGGCTATGATCTCCTTTTCGCTGACCTTTGCAGGGTTATAGAGTAACTCAAAGCTGGTCATGGCTCCGGGCTTGTCGGCTTTGCAACGCTGCACGCCGGGCAGCTTTTCAATATTGCCGGCAATTGTTTTAACATCAGTGGCGCAAGTAATACCTTTTACCTTGATGGTGGCGGCTTTGAGCGTATCCGCTTTTGAGGTTTCGGCCATTTGGGCCATACAAGTATTGCTACAAAAAGAGATTGTTAGCGTAACAATCAGTGGTTGAAACAACAATTTCATCGTTAGGAGTATTTTATAGTTACTTTAAAACAGCCAGCAGAATTCTGTCCGACGAAGGTACGCCGGGAATAGCAAGTCGTTGACCATTAAAGTAAATACGATGTACTTGCCCCTCGCCCGCCGGGAGCAGTCTGTCTACGCCTCCAATAAAGGGAGCCGAGGAATATTGTTTAAGAACCTTACCCGAACTAATACCATCACCATCATCAAAAATAAAACTGGTGATTACCGTACGAGAGGCCGGGGTTAGTTCGAAAGAACAAATCGTAAAATCGTTGACCGTTACCGAGTCTCGACCACCGATCATGGCAGCCGCAGCCGAATAGAGCACCAACGCTGATTGCTCTTCTGATTCGGGTATCTTTCCCAGTAGTGCGCTCATGCGTGTTCCTTCAGGAAAGCCTCTTAAATAGACCAGCGGGTCATCGTATGTAAAAGACGTAAAAAAATAGGAGATCTTCTTGGTCGCCGGTTTGGCCGGTACCAATTCTATCTCGTAAGGTTGCCCCGATCGTACCATCGCTGGTCCCCAATGGCCCGACGATACGGTAGAAAGTCGAATGGGGTCGACAGTTGTTTCGCGTGCTCCTGTCTTTTTATCGATCCTATAGATCGATATGGAGGCTTCTCTCATGGGCATATTGTCGCCCAGTAGTACGGCCCTGCCTGCAATTTCGACCATTGCCGTCTTTTTTGTTTTAACGGCTTTTACATTGGCTGGTTTAGTTTTGTTCGCTCCTGTGTTGTTCGATTTTATTGTATGTGAGCCAGCGTTACCACGATCTAGACCCTCGGATTCGGCTTTAGGGCTTAAAAAATCAAGCATGCTCGCCAACGCTTTATTGCTGGTCGCTACCTGGTAGTGATCCTCTTCTGTCAACGCTATATTACTGGCCCCTTCTACCGGCCCCGCTCCGTTACCGGCTACGCGGTCTCCTGATGAAAAGATATTCATACACTTTTCATTGGTAAACCAACTAAACGATGTGGTCCATTTACGGCTACCGATATGAATGTAGCGGCCTACTTTCTGTGCTTGAACACTATCCTTTAACAATGATCTGGCTAGTCCTCCGCCTGCCGAGTGTCCGACCAGGTCAACACGCGGAGCCCCTGTTTTTCTTCGAACGCTATCTATCAAGGCTTCCAGCGCTTGCTCTGTCGCTCTGCCGTTACCACTTACGCTATTCCAGTCAAAGACATATAGTTGTTCGCTACAATACCCACTCTGTTTAAAAAAATGTATCGCGTTCGACCAGGTATCTCCCGAGGCAAGAAAGCCATGTACAAAGATCACGGGTCGTAGGGCCGCATTGCACTGGGCATCGGTTTTTTGCAGCAGCAAACAAAGCAGGGTAGTGACAATAAGTTTAGTCATGTTGGTCAATATGTATGCTGTTACTGTTCGCTCAGTAGTTCCTTCAGCTTTTTCTCTATCCCTGAAAAATTAAAGCGCTTACGGATCTCTTGATACTCCAGCGCAATTTCGCTGGTACAAAGATTACCGATACTGCCTTCATGCGTATGGGAGATCTCTTTGGATGGTCTAAAAGTACCTGCTTCGATCAATTTGCCTATCTGTCTATATGCGTCCCGAAAGGGAGTGCCCTCCTTGACCAATTGGTTAACGGCTTCTACACTAAAAAGAAGATCGTATTGCGGGTCCGCTATTATATCTTTTCTGATCATGACTTGCTGTAGCATATAGGTCATCATATTCAGACAGTCCGCTACTTCCTGAAATGCGGGAAAGAGATTCTCTTTAAGCAGTTGAAGGTCTCGGTGATACCCGGACGGAAGGTTAGTGGTTATCAGCATTATTTCGTTGGGCAAGGCCTTTATTTTGTTGCAACGTGCCCGGATCAATTCAAAGACGTCAGGATTTTTTTTATGGGGCATAATAGAGCTTCCCGTAGTCAATTCTTCGGGAAAAGAAAGAAATCCAAATCCCGGATTCAAATAGAGGCAGATATCCATGCTCATGCGAGAGAGCGTATCTGCCACACCGGCCAAGGCTTGTGCTACGACGCGCTCGGTTTTGCCTCTTCCCATTTGCGCATAGACCACATTGTAGTTCAGTGAGTCAAAGGCAAGCAGCTCGGTAGTGTAGGAGCGGTCTATTGGAAAAGAAGAGCCATATCCGGCGGCAGATCCAAGCGGATTTTTATTGACGATCCGAAAAGCGGCTTCCAGTAAGAGCAGGTCATCGCTCAGACTCTCGGCGTAGGCGCCAAACCAAAGACCAAACGAAGAAGGCATCGCTACTTGCAAGTGTGTGTAGCCGGGTAGCAGATCTTTTTGATGCGATTCGCTTTTTTCTTGTAATAAGGTAAAAAGGGTATCAATATTTGTAACGATCTTTTCGAGTTGTTGTCGAATAAAAAGCCGTATATCAAGCAAGACCTGATCGTTTCGGCTGCGAGCTGCATGGATCTTTTTTCCGATGTCACCGAGCTCGGCCGTAAGGGTTAATTCTACTTGCGAATGAATATCTTCTACATCTTCGCCCAGGGCGTAGGTCCCCAACTGTATTCGCTCTACTATAGAGCGAAGGGCATTGCGTAGCAGTACCCACTCCTCTTTGCTGAGCAAACCAATTTTTTGAAGCATTTTTATATGGGCCAGTGAGCCGATCACGTCATGCAAGGCCAATTGACTATCCATATGTCGGTCTTTGCCTGCAGTGAATGCATGTACCTGGGGTGGGCTATTCTTTTCTTTTTGCCAAAGTTTCATAGGCATATTGCTGAAGGTGTTCGATCAGGTTTATGTAATGCTCGATCCCGTCTTGGATCTCTGCGGTATAAATATATTCATTTGGTGTGTGGCTGCGACCGGAATCGCCGGGGCCTGTTTTAAGTGCAGGAAATGGCATTAGAGCTTTGTCTGAAGTGGTCGGCGATCCGAAAATAGTACGCCCGAGTGAACGGCCTGCCTTGACCAGCGGATGATCTGATTCTATCATGGTTGGCCGTATGCGCATGCTTCTGGGCTTGATAGAAGATCGCAGATTTGCCTGTAATTCCTTTACCATCTCTTCTAGGGTGTAGCATTCATTTACTCTAACGTCAATCACAAAGTGACATTCGGCGGGAACAACATTATGTGCCCGGTTAGGAGTAGAAAGGGCAGTTACGGTCGCCTTGCTTTCTCCCAGCAATGGAGAGCTGCGGTCAAACCGGTGCCCCCGGATCCATTGTATATCGTCGATGGCTATTTCTATGGCATTGACACCTTCGTTTCGCGCTGCATGGCCGGACTTGCCCATAGCCACAGCGTCCAATACCAGCAACCCTCGTTCTGCGATGGCCAGATCCAGTTTAGTCGGCTCTCCTACAATGGCACAATCAATTTTTGGTAATCGTGGCAAGACCATCTCTATACCGCCTGCTCCTGAGATCTCTTCTTCTGCTGTGGCGGCCAGCAGTATATTATACGGGAGATCGGGTTTGTGGTAGAAATAGATAAACGCAGCTATCAAAGCCACCAGGCATGCCCCTGCATCATTGCTTCCGAGTCCAAAGAGTTTATCATTTTCGATGCTTGCCGCAAAGGGATCTCGTGTATATCCCTCATTGGGTCTTACCGTATCATGATGAGAATTGAGTAACAGCGTTGGTTTTGCCGCGTCGAAGTAGGGGTGATGGGCGATAATATTGTTTCCTATACGTTCGGTCGCGATGTTATGTTGATGCAGAAAGTCGACTAACAGGGTAGCGGTTTCTGATTCCTCTTTGCTGAACGAGGGTGTGCCGATCAACTGCTGCAGTAGCTTGACTGCTTCCGGATACAGTATGGAAGATTTCTTATTCATTTATCAACGTAGTGCCAGCCGTACCATTCAACAGTCTCTCCAGCTCATCTGCTTTTCCAATAATCACCCGATCTACACCTGCCTTTACCGCCTCAAAGGCATTCTCTAATTTAGGGATCATTCCTTCTTTGACAATGCCCTTTGTTTTTAGCGCTTTGAAGTCGCTGGCGGTAATTTGTCGGATAACCGAACTTTGATCGTCGTTATCTCGAAGCACACCGGGCTTTTCAAATCCGAATACCAGGGTTATTTTATGTGTACGGGCCATCGATGATGCGATTGTCTGCGCCATGGTATCGGCATTGGTATTTAAGAGTTGGCCATTTCCCGTGTGGGTAATTGGTGCCAATACTGGTAGAAGACCCTCTTTTAACAATAGGTCTAGCAAGCTGGTATTGACACGAATAATGTCTCCTACAAATCCATATTCAATCTCGGGGTGATCCCGTTTTTTTGCTCGGATTAGATCTCCATCTGCACCTGATAGGCCGATCGCATTTTTACCGATTGCCTGTAAGTGGGCAACGAGTTGTTTGTTGATCGATCCGCCATATATTTGAACAATCACATTAAGGGTTGCCTCATCGGTTACCCTTCGCCCTTCGATCATTTTTACGGGAATATCTAGTTGTTCACAAAGACGGGTCGCCATTTTGCCTCCTCCATGTACCAGCAGGCAGGGTGTTTTTATGGTACATAGCGCCTTTAGAAATCGCTCGAGTGCGTTGACCTCATCGACGATCTGCCCACCGATCTTTATGATCAGTAATTCTTTCATATCGTTTTTAATAACTGCGATAGTACGGCTTGCGCTGCCCAGATCCTGTTTTCTGCCTGTTGTATCACAAGACTACTGTCGCTATCCAGCACCTCATCACTTAGCTCTACATTGCGCCGCACGGGCAAGCAGTGCATCACCTTTGCCTGGCGGGTCGTAGCCAGTTTTTTATTCGTTAGCATCCAGTCCCCCCCGTTTTCAAGTACTTGACCATATTCTGTATAGGCGCTCCAGTTCTTTACATAGATATAATCGGCGTCTTTTAATGCTTTTTCTTGGTCGTATGCCATGGTAGCACCTTTGGTAAAAGAAGCTTCCAACTCAAAACCCTTTGGCTGCACCACGGTAAAATTACATTCTCTCCAGCCGGTCATCCATTGCGAAAAACTATTGGCCACACATTGCGGCAAGGGCTTTACGTGCGGAGCCCAAGTGAGTACAACGTTGGGTTTGTAGTTTTTTTTCCAGGTTTCTTGGATCGTGATCAGGTCTGCAAAACTTTGCAACGGGTGCAGGGTCGCACTTTCTAAGCTCACGATCGGCACACTGGCGTAGTTCATAAACTGCCTCATGATATTTTCTCGATAATCTTCGTCCCGATCTTTTAAACCGGGAAAGCTTCGGATTGCCAGGATGTCAACATAACGGCTCAGCACGCGGGCTGCTTCTTTAACATGTTCAACGCTGTTCCCGTTCATGACCACGTTATCCTCGAATGCCAGCGCCCACCCATCTTGATGCTGGTTAAATACGATCGCTTCCATGCCCAGTTGTTGAGCAGCTACTTGTGTGCTCACCCTTGTGCGCAGGCTCGGGTTAAAAAAAAGTAGTCCTATCCGTTTTCCGGCCCCCAGCTGTTTATCGGCAAGAGGGGTC
>CAZZLP010000040.1:0-9424 GCA_964654705.1 uncultured Chitinophaga sp. | reverse complement strand
AATGTTTCTCTTACTGTTACCTCACAGCTTTGTCCTTCTACGGTATCAACTATTACAAAAGCTGTTACTATTGTAGCTCCTCCTGCCAATCAACGCTATGCTCCTATAAATGCAGTCGAGAACAGAGATCTTTCTCTCTCTTCTCGCACGTATGGTGGAGCTACCTATGTATGGAGCCCTGCATCGGGTTTGAATTCTTCACAGATCGCTGCCCCGATCTTTAATTATAATGCTCAGGTCGAATACGTGATTACGATTACAACTTCGCTAGGTTGTGTTTTAAAGGACACGCAGCTGGTGAGGGTCTTTAAGGAACGTGAGATTTATGTTCCAAAAGGATTTTCACCCAATCGCGATAATAAAAACGATAAGTTGATTCCAAGACTGGTGGGCATTACTGAGCTGCTTTATTTTAAAGTGTATAATCGCTGGGGTCAGCTACTCTTTTCTACGGGCATCATTGGGGATGGCTGGGATGGAACTTACCGCGGCGCTAAGCAGCCTATGGACACCTATGTTTGGATGGCCGAGGGCAAGGACTTGGATGGAAAGATTATTAAAAGAACGGGGAATTTTATTCTTCTGCATTAATACGAGATTATGTACAGTATAAAACGTAAACTATTATCTTTTTTGCTGCTGTTGGCATCTGCTGCTTTTGCACAAGACCCGCATTTTACGCAGTTTGGTATGGCGCCCTTTACTGTTAATCCTGCTTATGCGGGGGTATTTAATGGAAAGGCTCGCGTCTTATCTAACTACCGGCAGCAGTGGGCCAACTTGGTAGATCCCTTTGTTACAACTAGTATGGCCGCCGACGTAAAACTGGGTCCATACGAGGAGGATGGCTATATGCAACATCCTCTCAATGCGGGGATCCAGTTTTTACAAGACAAATCGATGGCCGGCGCCTTTAAGAGTAATTATCTTGGTTTAACAGGGTCTTACCATGTGCGATTAGACGAAGCGGACAATCAAAGCTTTGGTCTAGGATTGACCGTGAACTATGGAAACAGACGCATTGACTTGGCAGATATTTCTTTTGATCAACAGTTTACCAGTGGAGGTTTTAATTTGGGTTTACCCAGCGGAGAGACGGCCTTGCAAAATATGAAGCCTTTTTTATCTGTTGGTGCCGGAGCTCTTTTTAAGGTCAATAATCCACTTACAGGAACTTATTTTGACGTAGGGTTTGCCGGTTATCATCTTAACAGACCTGTTCAAACTGTTCTGAGTGATTCGAATCAGTATATACCTATTCGCTGGTCAGGTCAGGTAGGTTTTCAGAAGTATATTGGCGAGACTAACCTCATCAACATAAAAGCGCTTTATCAAAGCCAGGCACAGGTTAGCTATCTGCTTACCGGCTTTAGTATAGCCCGGTTATTTGGCGATGATAACGATAATATGGTCGGAGTCGGAATCTGGTACCGAACGGGAGATTCTTTTTCGCCGCAGGTATTTGTAGAATTCTCGGCCTTGCAAGTGGGGCTCACTTACGACATTACGCATAATAGCTTAAAACGAAATATCTCGCCTGCCAGTTCTTTTGAAATGTCTTTACAATGGCGAATGGGGGGCACTTCTCGACAATGAGTTATCGGTAGGAGATCAATCGTAATTGCTGCTGCCTTCCTCCTATGTATCGAAAAACCTTGCCGTCGTAGTGGCCGTCTTCTTCTAACATAATGCGTACCTCTTTGCCCCACTCAGGAATAAAGGTGGCCGAGTTAAGTTCGATCGAAAAGGCTGTGTGGGGATAAACGGGATAGTCGCCGCTGCCCGGCACCCCTTGTTGCTGGTCCCAAAGTCCGATGGTGGGTCCGGCGGCATGACCATGTAAGCCGAGCGGATGTGTATAGATGCTGGGCTTAATATTTTCGTTTTTGGCTTGTGCCAGCGCCGCAGCAAGAATTTGATTTCCGGTTTTGCCGCTGGTAAACTGTGCGGTGAGAATATCTTGTAATCGGTTGCTCGATGCAAATGCTTTTTGCAGTGATGTGGGCGCCTCTTTCTCGTCGGGTTTTAGCACGTAAGCATGTTGCTGAATGTCGGTATTGAGTCGCAGATAGGTTATACCGATATCCACGTGCAGCAAATCGCCCGGCAAGATTACTTCGTCTTTTGGACGATTCGAAAAACTGCGCAGGTGTTCGAAGTTGACCGAATCGCTGCGCTGTACCGACACCGATGGATGAAACCAGGTACTCAATCCCATTGAAGTAATGCGTTGGCGAAACCACCAGACCAGATCGTCGGTCGTCGTAATGCCGGGTGTAACCACTTTAGAAGAGAAGGCCTCGGCGATAATCTGGTGCGTAATGTCCACCAGTTTTTGATAGTAATTCATTTCGCGAGGCGTGCGCGTCTCAAGCCATCCCACGGCCAGCGGCTCGGCCGATACCACTTTCTGTCTATACGTGGCCGGCAACTTATTCATCAGCATTTCATAGTGCGTGTGGTCCAGTCCGTCGGCATGCCCGAAATGCGCTGAGGTATTGATGCCGATACGGGTTGGTTTTTTTTCTTCGATCAAGTTGATGAGCGCGTCCCATTGATCGGGAAACTGCTTCATGTCCCAAGCTGCTTTAATGGCACTGCCCACATCGTAG
The DNA here is from genome assembly GCA_964654705.1 of uncultured Chitinophaga sp. Lineage (GTDB taxonomy): Bacteria > Bacteroidota > Bacteroidia > Chitinophagales > Chitinophagaceae > JJ008. Next base: position 6,812 of record CAZZLP010000040.1, on the reverse strand, counting down.
CGAGCAATGGCCAGCCGGTCTGCTTTTTTTTGTGCCGCATTGTAAGAAAAGACCAGCATGGTGGTTCTTCGGGCACTGAGCCAGGTAGAGGGCAGCATGGTGCGCAGTACCGGGTCTTCGTTGTACTCTCTAGAGATCACGATCCACATATCGATGCCGGTGCGTTGCATCAGTACGGGCAGCAGCGTGTTAAAACGCTCTTCGAGCACCTCGTCGATAATCTTGCTTTGCTCGCGCTCCGATAAAACAGGCTGGGCTTTTGGTACAAAGGCTATCAGCATGACAAGCAAAAGCGGCAGGATGACTTTTTTCATATCCATAAATTGCTTTAAAGATAATCTCTTTTGAACCAACGGTTAAGCCGGGTTAAGCCAATGACTAAGCCGGGTTGAACCAACGGTTAAGCCGGGCAAATCTTGTTTTTTTAAATGAAATTCAAGGTGTTAATTAATTAGGCGTTACCCTTGAATGCCTGCCCTTTTCAAAAAGCTGCATGCCATTGCGTTTTTTTGCGGGGTTTTTATTAACAGCTGTATGATAAAATCTTAAACAAACTGAAAGAACGTCTGTTAGTTTTGTTATTCCAAATTCATTATCACAAACATAAAATCGCTTGCTTATGAATCTCTCCAGGAATTGGGTTAATCAGCATGTGTTAGCATTCTTTTTAACCCTGACCTTTTCTGCCATTAGCCTGTTGGCCTCTGCCCAGGTTATTGTAAAAGGAAAAATCACAGATGCGGCTGGTAATCCCATTGCCAACGCATCGATTACCATTCGTAACACGACCATCGGTGCCGCAGCCGCTGCATCGGGTGCTTACGAGTTGAATGCAAATTTAAAAGCCGGGCAATACGTTGCTCAGTTTTCTTCGACCGGTTACAAAACGGTCGAAAAAGCTTTTAGTGTACGCGGTGCCGGTACCGTAGAGGTCAATGCTTCATTGGCCGAAGACGCTGCCGGTCTCGATGAGGTGGTCGTTACCGGTACGTCTGCCGGAACTACCAGAAAGCAATTGGGTAATTACATCGCCACCGTAAAAGGTGCTGACCTTAACAGAGCCGGTCCTTCGAATGTGTTGGCCGCCTTACAAGGTAAGACGCCCGGTGCACAGATTATACAAAACAGCGGAGACCCTGCCGGAAGCATGAGCGTGCGTCTGCGTGGTATTAGCACCATCAGCTCTAGCAGCGAACCCCTCTACATTATAGATGGAGTAATCGTGAGTAATAGTGCCCGTCGTGTTACCAATACGCAAGATGCTTACGATGGATTGATCTCTCCTCAGACTAATCGAATGGTAGACATCAACCCCGCCGATATTGACCGCGTAGAGGTGCTAAACGGTGCGGCTGCAGCTGCCATTTACGGTTCGCGTGCCAATGCCGGTGTAGTACAGATCTTTACCAAGCGTGGTAGCAGCGGTGCTCCCCAGATCTCTTTTAGCACCAGCTTAATTAGCAGCGAACTTCGCAAATCGGTCGGTTACAACACGGCTCCTACCAAGTTCGGAGGACCCACCGATGGCCCCACGGCACAAACGCAAGACATCTTAACGCCTGCATTGACCAATACCACCAGCGTTACACGCTATAACTATTGGGATTATATTTTTCAAAACGCCATGGGTACCGATAATAATATCACTATCCGGGGCGGAAAGGACAAGACCAAATACTTTGCTTCTGCATCTTATTTCAATAACCAGGGTATTATTAAGAATACCGATTTTAAGCGCTTTAGCTTTCGTCTGAACCTAGATCAGGAGCTGGCAAAGTGGGCCTCTCTTACTGTAGGATTAAACTACATGAACAGCAATACCAATGAGAAGCCTGATGGAAACAGTTTCTTCTCTCCCATGAACAGTGTAACCATTCTGGGTAACTTTCATAATATCTGGCAGCGTGATGCAAACGGAAATCTATTGGCCGTTGGTGAGCGTGGTCGTGTGAACCCCGTTAGCGTCATCGAAGATTTTAAGCAAAAAAATGAGACCAATCGTGTTATCTCTTCGTTGGGTCTTAAGCTGAAGCCTTTCAAGGATTTTACCATTGACTATACGATGGGTATAGACAATATTGCACAGGTGGGTACTACTTATATGCCTCCTTATACCTATAATGCCAGCCCTGCCTTTTGGGGCGGTGGAATCTCCATTGACCCAACGTTGAATGGATACGCCAGTATCGGAAACAACCAACAATTTTTAATTAACCACGAATTGAACGGAACGCTCAACAAGCGCATCACCGATAAGTTACAGAGTACGACGCAGCTGGGTTATTCGCTGCAATACGAAAAAGGTGTCTTTAGCGTATTGCAAGGAAGGGGAATGGCGCCGCTGGTACAAACCGTTCAAGGTGCCAGCACCATTTTGCCCGGATCGGATCAGCGTAGCGAGATCTCTATTTCGGGAGCCTACATACAGCAGAATTTTAAATTCAACAATCGGTTTTTCTTGACCGGTGCTGCTCGTTTGGATGGTTCTTCTGTATTTGGACAAGACCAGCGCAATCAATTATACCTGAAGTTCAGCTCCAGTTATGTGATTAGTGATGAGGCCTTTTGGCAAAAAGCTTCTTTTAGCAAGTGGTTCGATTATTTGAAACTTCGGGCTGCCTATGGAGAGAGTGGTAATTTGACGGGTATCGGTGCTTACTCACGCTTTAATATATATAATGCCTCTCCGCTGGTGGGTCGTACGTCGCTCATGAGCCCCGGTCAACTTGCCAATGAAAATGTTAAACCCGAGACACAAAAAGAGACTGAAGTCGGAGCTGATATGTCTTTCTTTAAAGGGCGTATTACCGCTACGGTCAACCTGTACAACAAGCGTGTGGAGGATCTTCTGATCAGCCGCTTTATTGCTCCCAGTCAGGGATACACCAGTTTGCTGGGTAATGTCGGTTCTTTATCTAACAAGGGCTTTGAGTTGGCGCTCGGCGGATCTGTTATAAAGAAAAAAGATTTTAACTGGGACCTTTCTGTGATCTACAATAAGAACAGAAACCGCGTAGAAAATATTCCACAAGGATTAATTCAGTTCAATCTGCCTGCCGGCCAGGTTTCTTTACTGCCCGGTCAATCGGTGGGGGTGTTCTACGGATTCTTCTTTGCCCGCGATGCAGCCGGCAATATGGTCAAGAATGCGGCTGGAATTCCTGTACAAGAGCGCGGAACACAGTTAACACCTAACACATTTACCACACAGCGTGATCCTGTGAGTGGGTTACCCACCGGAACAGCGCTGCGCAAGGTGATCGGAGATCCTAACCCTGATTGGACCGGAACCCTTATTAATACCATCAGTTATCAAAAACTTAGTCTTCGTCTGCAGTTCGATGCTGTTCAGGGGGTGGATGTATTTAATGCCGATTTCCGTACCCGTCAAGGTGTAGGTAATGGTGCTGAATTTGCCGAGCTTGAGCACCGCGGTGCGCTGCCTCGCGGCTACATCAGTGGAATTTATGCCATTGAAGAGTGGAGAATCAGTGACGGTAGCTTTGTAAAATTGCGTGAGCTGGCCTTAAGCTATAACCTTGGTCGCGTCGGTAAGATCTTTAGCGATATGAATGTAACGCTCGCCGGTCGTAACCTGTTTAGCTGGGATAATTATCCGGGCTTTGACCCAGAGACCAATGCCGGTGGTGGCAGTACCATTGCCCGGGGCATCGACTTTGGTAACGTACCCATTCCGCGCACATTCAATTTCGGAGTAAACGTAAAATTCTAATTACCCAACTCAAAAATCAAGCATATGAAATTTATTATAAAAAGTTCCTTGGTAATTGCGGCCAGCTCGCTGCTGGTGGTGGGTTGCAAAAAGGATTTTGCCAACCCCAATGATGCTACCCAAGCGCAAACCTTATCTAGCCCTGTCGGTCTTACGGGAGTAGCCGTAGGGGTACAAAAGCAATATAGTACCGGAAGAGCCGGTGCGTTGTATAACCTTGTTTGCGGAAACGGCTTCTCTACCTTCGAGCTGAGCAACCGTAACACCGGTAACGTCGATGAAACCAATCTCTTTAATGGTGGAAGCGCCGTTGATGGTAACAATGCGGTAGTAGGAAATCTCTGGGCTAGCAGCTGTAAGGTGATCTATGACGCCGACAATGTGATCAGGAATGCTGCCAAGCTCGGTGACAGGGGATACGCCTCGGGCCTGATCGGCTATGCCACTATTTTTAAGGCACTGGCCATGGGTAATCTCTGTGAGTTCTGGGAAAAAGTTCCTGATACCATCGCGGTAGGAAACAAGGCGAATTTCATAGATCGTGTGGCTGGATACAATAAGATCATCGCTAATATCGATGCGGCCATTGGTACTATTGCCAGTAGTGCCATTAGCACTTCTTTTGCTGCTAATATACCCGGTGGTATTGAAATTCCTAACACCCTGCAGGCACTCAAGGCACGCTACGCATTATTTGCCGGCAACTATAGCGTGGCGCTTAGCGCGGCTAACAATGTTAATCTGGCCATTAGAAGCGAAATGCGTTTTGATGCCGTTAGCCCCAATCCGATCTTTAACGTTTCTACTTCTACCAACAACGTTTTTCAGGTGCGTGACAGTACGTTTGGTTTGCCCATTGCCTTACGTCCTGAGGCAACCGATAAGCGTATCGCCTTTTATATGTCTATCAATACCGCGGCTGCTCCCCGTTGGCGCATCAACGGCTTTGGTGCTGCCTTAACAACAGCATGGCCTATTTATTTGCCCGGAGAAGTAACGCTTATCAAAGCAGAGTGTCTGGCCAGAGGGGCTGCTTCTAATTTGGCCGCTGCGGTGGTAGAGCTAAATAAGGTGCTGACCAAAACCGCCGCTGGCGATCCCTTTGCAATCGGAGCTGATCTGCCCGCTTATGCCGGAACCGTAGACCAGGCCAGCGTACTGACCGAGATCTATCGTAACCGCTGCATTGAACTCTATATGCAGGGTTGGAAAATGGAAGACATGCGTCGCTTTGGTCGCAGCAATACTCCCAATGTCGAAAAGAACAGAAACTTCTATCCCTATCCTTTTAGAGAGCGCGATAACAATTCCAACACACCAGCCGATCCTACCTTCTAAGGATCGTTTGTTATCAACTGATTTTTTAAAAAGACACCTCCTTTTGGGAGGTGTCTTTTTTTGTAACCACACGTTGTCTTCTGTATTAGCCTTGTTGATCGGCTAGTTAACTAGTTTGATGAGGGTGGCAATGCTCAGGTACAAAGTGGCCATCATTACCAGTACTCCCAACAGCGACAGCCATCGGTTGTGATGATAATCTCCCATTAATTTTTGGCGCCCTGCGGCCAGCAAAATAATGCTCAATGCAATAGGTAAGATAAATCCGTTTACCGCACCCGCCAGCAGCAGCACCGTAACCGGTTTGCCCCAAAGCAGAAAGATAAAAAGCGATACCATTACAAAAATGGTGAGCCATTTTTGAATCGTTATTGAAGTATTAGGGGTAGCAGTTTTTTTCTCTTGTGTGGTGGTTTGCATTAGTGTGCGATCAGGAAAATGTAAGAACGAAACCGAAGTATAAGCCGATCCTACCACAGAGGTAATAGCAGCACACCACATTACAATGCCAAATAGTTTATAGCCAATGGTGCCGGCGGCTTCTTTAAAGACCGAGGCCGCCGGATTTTCCGCGCCCAGCGAAATTCCTTTAGCCACTACACCGAGTGCAGCTAAAAAAAGTAACATACGCATTACAGAGGCCAACACAATGGCCGTGATGGCCGATCGACCAACGGCTCGGGTATTTTCTTTTCCGGTTAATCCGGCATCGAGTAAGCGATGTGCTCCGGCAAAACTAATATAGCCCCCCACTGTTCCGCCTACCAGTGTAATGATGGCCGTAATATCGATGGTAGCGGGAACGACCGTTCGGTACGCTGCCTCGGTTAGCGGTGGAGATGCCTTGTATACTACATAAAGTGTCAGCACCATCATGAGTAAGCCAAGCAGGCGTGTAAACCCATCCATTCTGCGAAGCGATTCTTTTTGCCAAAACAGTAGTACTGCAATGGCCGCACTAATGGCTGCACCCCATGTGGGCGGGATGCCCGTTAGCACTTCTAATCCTAAGCCCGCACCGGCGAGATTGCCGGTGTTAAATGCCAATCCTCCCAGCAAGATCATGGCGCTTAGTAGATAGCCCGCACCTGGTAGCAGTTTATTGGCCAACACCTGTGCCCGCATACCGCTGGCACATAAAATTTTCCATATCGTTAACTGCGCCCCAATATCAAGCAGAATAGAGATCAGGATCACAAAACCAAAACTCGCTGCCAGGGTATTAGTAAAACTGGCCGTTTGTGTAAGAAAGCCCGGGCCTACGGCAGAGGTAGCCATTAGAAAAGCCGCACTAATGAGTACGCTTGTTTTTTTTGTGCTTTTACCTGTTACTGACATAGGCGGGCTTAAGAATGATATTTTCTTTTTCTAGTCGCTGTTTTATCGCTTTGGCGAATGTTACCGCATGAGGGCCGTCTCCGTGTAGACAAAGTGTCTCGGCCATAAGGGCAATGGTTGTTCCGTTTAGCGTCGATACTTCTTGCCGGCGAATTATCTGCAAGGCTTGCTCGATACTTTTTGTTTCATTTTTGATGAGTGCCTGCGGGTGCGTGCGCGGGGTAAGACTGCCATCGTCTTGATAGGTGCGGTCTATAAATGCTTCGTTACAAAAAGAAAGCCGATAATAAAGCGCTGCTTTTTGAAGTTCGCTTTTCGGCGGGCCATAGAGTACCCACGATGTATTGATGGCTGCTATTGTTTTTACCAGCTTATCTGCCAGTGTCTTGTTTTTGGCCGCTTC
>CAZZLP010000039.1:0-9531 GCA_964654705.1 uncultured Chitinophaga sp. | reverse complement strand
TGGTCAGGATCGATAATCCCAGCACCGCTCCCACCGAGAGGCTTAGCTGTGGAATAACCTGTGCCATCGATGGGGCTCTGAATTTATTGAACAGGGGAAGGTATTCGAATAGCAGAAGATTAAAACCCGCAAAATTCTTTCCCCACGAGATAAATAATCCCAACAGGGTAGCGGTCACAATTCCCCAACGTAAAGGGCCTTTCGAGAAGAAGATGCCCCATAGGGCAAGCACTACCATCAGCACTCCCAAATAAGCCGGGCCGGCTGTATAAGGCAATCCGCCCCAGTACTGTGGCAGTCCTTGTGCAAGTTGCTCGGCATTGCCCTCGTCGATACCTTTTTTCATAAGGTCTTTGGCGATCTCGGAGCCTTCTTCGAACCTGCGGCTATGTCCGCCACCGTAGGCATTGGGCAATAGCAGCGTAAAACTCTCTTTGGGGAGCAAGGAATATTCGAAGGCATAAGATGTATCTAGCCCCTTTGTTTTAGTAAGGTTTACTTTGCCACTTTCGTCGATCGAGAGATCCTTTCCGCCTCGCATGGTGTAGCGACTGTATTCGGCACTGGTCAGTAGCATGAGTGCGTTACAGCCTATGGCGATCGATGCCGCACCTACACTAATGGCAGCCGATAAAAGCAGATGTTTCCATTCTTTGTTACGGATCCATTCTATCGTATAGGCGACCGTGATCAGCAAAGCGACCCAAAAAAAATAATAGGTGATCTGCAGGTGATTGGCTCCGATCAGCAGATACGCTCCTAAGGTAGAGAGGCTGAGTCCCGACCAATATCTCTTGGTGTAAGTTAGCAGCAGCCCTCCCAGCAGCAGCGGTAAATAAGCGGTCGCTATCATTTGAGTATCGTGGCCTGCCGCAATAATCACAGGGTTATAAGTAGAGAACGCGTATCCCGTGGCCACTAGGGCGGCCACCAGCGGGATGGCTCCCAAGATCAATGCCAGCAGGTAAAAGCAAACGCAGGCCAGAAAGAAAAAATTCATGGGTTTGGGAAGCCCGAGTGAAAAAATAGTGGTCAAATTAGGCAGTACCGATTTGCCTTCCATCGCAACCTGGTAATTGGGCATGCCGCTAAAGAGATGGGTATTCCATAGCGGAAAATGTCCTTTTGCTGCTTTATATTCAAAGGCGTTTTGAGCCATCCCTTTCCAACTGACGTTATCGTGCTGGTCCAGTTCGTTTCCTTGCAGGGCGGGTAAGCAAAAAAGCGCCGCTACCACGATAAAGAAAAGCAGGGCCCCTGCATGAGGAAGGGCCTTGTTGAAAAAGGCATTTTGCATGAGAAGAAGATTTGAGCAACAAAATAATGCTATTTTCATGGATAAGTAAAACCCTGTTATGGTACAATCCATTATCGCGAACAAGGCCAATCGACTTTTTTTGATCTTAGGTGGATTTTTTATTGCCAATGCCCTGATTGCCGAGATTATCGGGGTCAAAATATTTTCGTTGGAGCAGACACTGGGTCTGGCACCGCTTTCGTTGCGTATTATGGGAAATGAGCTTTCTTTTAATCTGACGGCAGGGGTGCTGCTGTGGCCCGTTGTATTTATTATGACAGATCTGATCAACGAGTACTATGGTACCCGTGGCGTGCGCTTTTTATCTTGGCTCACGGCCGGTCTGATCGCTTTTGCGTTTATCGTTTTTATGGGGGCCATCCGACTTACCCCCGCCACTTTTTTTCTGACCAGTAAGCAGGGTAGCGGGGTTCCCGATATGCAACTGGCTTACGCCAGCGTGCTGGGGCAGGGTGGATTCATTATCGTTGGATCGCTAACGGCCTTTTTGCTGGGACAGTTGGTCGATGTGCTGGTCTTTCACCGGATCAAAAAATTCACGGGCGAAAAATACATCTGGCTCAGGGCTACCGGATCGACCCTGATCTCTCAGTTGCTGGATAGTTTCGTTGTCTTGTTCATCGCTTTTTATATCGGTACCAGAGTCAATGCCCGGCCCGGCGATTTCGAGTGGCCCTTTCGTTTATTTCTGGCGGTGGGTATCGTCAACTATTGTTACAAGTTTATGGTGGCACTCTTGTTGACACCGGTGATATACTGGGTACATGGGTGGATAGAAAATTACCTCGGTCACGAACTGGCCGCCTCTATGAAAGAAGAGGCGATGCTTAGCTGATGTCTCGCTGTTGTAGCAGTTGAGCCGCGACGATCTTGTCGATAGGAAGGCTCAGCGATGCCGGACTAAAGTCGGGCCATTGAATAAATCGAAAGGATTCCGCTTGTTGATTTTTTTCATATAGCGCCAGTTCTCTTTCGTCAAAATCAAAAGGGATGGTCTTGATTTTTACTTTTATTTCTTCGAGTGGGCGAACGGCATAGTAGATCGAGATGATCTGATGCGAAGGATTAAAGGCCGACAGCTGAAAAAAATCAGTGGTATAGAGGTGTTCGTCTACGGCAATCCGAAGGTTCATTTCTTCTAAGAATTCACGCACTAGGCAATCGCGCGTACCCTCTCCCAACTTTAATCCACCACCCGGAAACTTAGTAAAGCGATCTGTTCTGATCCATTCATCACTGACCAGGATGCCCTGTTCGGGATCTTGCAAGATGCCATAGACGCGGATGGTGAATTTTTTCATGGTAGCAGCGTTGTATCCAGCGTGGTTTCAAAGACAAAAGTTGCGGGTCCGCATAACCAGATAGCAGCATAGCCGGTGGCTTCTTTTACAAAGCGCACTTGCAGGGTCCCTCCCTGTGTTTGTACGCAGATCTGCTGCGTACCACTTATCTCCGCTGCACAACAAAGTGCTGCAGCAACGGCACCGGTGCCACAAGAGTAGGTCTCCTCTTCTACGCCCCGCTCATAGGTACGTACCCGAATGATGTGGGCGTCGTTGGTGCGTTGTACAAAGTTTACGTTGATACCTTTGCTGCGGTAAGGGTCGCTATTTCGGATGGACCTCCCTTCGATAAACACATTATGGGTATCCAATTCGTTTACGGCAACGACCAGGTGCGGGGAGCCCGTATCTGCGAAAGTGCCACCGGGATGCGTCTGCAAGGTTGTTACCGGTTGCATTTGCAGCGAGATGGTTCCGTTGGGCTCTCTTTGGGCGTGGTGGATGCCGTCGATCGCAGCAAACTCACATGCATCGTTGATAATGCCCGCCTGGTAGGCAAACTGTACAATACAGCGAGCGCCATTTCCACAAAAGCTGCCCAAGTGACCATCGGCATTAAAATAGCGCATTAAAAAAGCGGCGTTCGAAGCCGTTTCGAGCAAGATCAATCCATCGGCCCCGATACCAAAGCGTCGGTCACAAATTCTTTTGATCTGCATAGGGGTTAAAGCAGTATACGACCCGCCTCGGTTATCGCCGATCAAAAAATCATTACCGGTACCTTGGTATTTGCTAAAGCGAAGCGTGCTCATAGTTTCTCTGCAAAGGTTCGCAGGAATTGCATGATCAGTTTTTCTACCGCGGCATTGACATTCTCAGAAAAAGTTTGTGTAATGCGGTTCGCTACTACTGCATTTAGTGCCAGGCAGTGATGCCCCAGTAGGCGTCCCAGTCCGTAAATGGCGGCCGTTTCCATCTCCATATTGGAGATACGGTGCATGCCATGACGAAAATGGGTAAGACTGTCAATAAACCCGGGGTGTTTAAGTCCCAACCGTACTACCCGTCCCTGAGGGCCATAAAACCCGGGGGCGGTAATGGTAATGCCAGCATACAGTTCTTCTACAAACAAAGAAAGCAACGAAGGGGCCGCACTGCTCAGGTAAGGAAAGCCAGATAATTGATGAAACTGCGTATGTGCCGTAAACGCATCGAGCAGAGTGATTTCTTCTGCTGTGGGTTCAAGCCGGTAATAGTGCAACAGGTTGTCGATACCCAGCCCATGGGTAGAAACTACCAGCGAATCGATCGGAATATCTTTTTGAAGCGATCCGGTCGTGCCGAGCCGGACGATGTTGAGAGAACGCAGTTCGTTGTAGGGCAAGCGGGTCGTCAGGTCTACATTGACCAGAGCATCAAGCTCGTTCATGACGATATCGATGTTATCGGGCCCAATGCCGGACGAAAGTACCGTGATCCTTTTTTGACCGATGCGTCCGGTATGGGTAATGAACTCTCGATGTTCTCCGCGATGCTCGATCTGATCGAAATATTTACTGACGGCCGCCACACGGGCAGGATCTCCTACGGTAATAACGGTGGGGGCCAATTCTTCGGGACGAAGGTCAAGGTGATAGACGGCACCACGTGCATTGATGATCAGTTCTGAGGGGGCAATGGGCTTCATGTATGTCAAAAATAGTGCTTATTTTCGCAGCGTTTCGATCAGGTCCTGTGGCCGAGTGGCTAGGCAGAGCTCTGCAAAAGCTCCTACAGCGGTTCGAATCCGCTCGGGACCTCTCAAAACCCCCGTCAACCTTCGTTGTTCGGGGGTTTGTTTTTTCGCTGCGGTTCTGCCACAGCGATGTAACTTTGCCTGCTATGCTGACGAAAGAAGAAAAGGATTTTATTGGTTACTGGAAGCAGCATCGTCTTCAAAAGCGAAAGTGGTTCAGACAGCTGTATGTGGGGCTGCCTATGGCTATGGCTCTGGTGGCAGGGGTCTCGATCAATTTATTCTCAGGATGGTATACTAGGGCGCAAATGGTGCTCTTCAGAGAAAGCTCCTCTTTGGTGATCGTATTACTGCTGGCCGCTTTGGCGCTGGTGGTGTTCATGGTCGTTTTTTCGTCTCATCACCGCTGGGATCAAAATGAAATGCGCTATAACGAGCTTTTGCAGCGAAAAGACGATCAAAGTGGTCTTTCCGATGCGGCACATGGGGCCCCACGATCACCTGCAGCGCAGCAGGAGCCTGCAATGCAGCAACCTCATTCAACCTTGTAAAACTAATTCCATATGAATACTTTTCTGATTCGTACGGGCGGCTCTTTTCTCTTGGCGCTTTCTCTTTTACTGATTTCCGGGTGCGCAAAAGATAAGGTCTGTGTGCCCAAGACCGTGGCCAGTGAACAAGCCACGATGCAGAGCTATGCCACCACCAATAGCCTGGTGGTTCAAACGCATTCCAGCGGTATGCTATATCAGATCGTTAACCAGGGTACGGGAGCAACGCCTTCGTTGACCTCGCGTGTTACGGTTCGTTATACCGGAAAACTTATGAACGGTACCATTTTCGATTCTCGTACCTCCACACCGGCCGATTTTACATTGGGCCAGGTCATTACCGGCTGGCAGCTGGGATTGCCTCTTATTCAAAAGGGCGGAACTATCCGATTGATCATTCCCTCATCGCTTGCCTATGGCTGTACGGCCACGGGACCCATCCCAGCCGATGCCGTACTTTATTTCGAGATCGATTTGGTAGACGTCAGATAATAGTATGCCTTACGAAGCCATTTCTGCCTTTGATATTTTTAAGATCGGGATAGGACCCTCCAGTTCTCATACCCTGGGTCCTTGGCGTGCGGCCTTACGATTTATCGACGAGTTGCGATCGGCCCAAGAGCTTTCGCTGGTCACCGGAGTGCGTGTTTTGTTATATGGGTCGCTGGCTAAAACCGGCAAGGGGCATGGCACCGATGTGGCCGTTCAGTTGGGGTTATCCGGAGAGGATCCTGTTTCGTTTTCGGTCGACCAGATCGGTACTCATCTTGCTGCGATCTCGGCCATGCAACGTCTCTTGCTCGGTAAACAGCACGAGGTGGTCTTTGATCCGCGAGAGGATATTGAGTTTCTGATTACCGAGACACTTCCTTTTCATTCCAATGGCATCAGCTTCTTGGCCAACCTCTCTACCGGTGCTGACCGGGCTGCCACTTTTTATTCTGTTGGCGGAGGTTTCGTGGTCAAAGAAGGCGAGTCGCCTTCCTCGCAGCAAATGGTTGATCTTTCTTTTCCGGTCAATCATGCGGCCGATCTGCAACACTGGTGTATAAAGACCGGCTTATCGATTCATGAGATTGTATTAGAGAATGAGTCTGTCTGGAGACCGGAGGCCGAATCGCGCAAAAAGGGGATGGAGATCTGGCGTGTGATGCAAGATTGCATTTACAGGGGATGTCACACGTCGGGCGTACTGCCCGGTGGTTTGAACGTCAACCGACGAGCGGCCGATCTGAATAAGAAATTACTACCGTCTGGAACTCACTATCAAGATAAACAACAATGGGCAGAGGCGATTCGTAAAGGGGGAAACGATTTTAAATATACGCTCGATTGGGTTAGTTGTTTTGCCCTTGCGGTCAACGAAGAGAATGCCGCATTTGGAAGGGTAGTGACCGCCCCTACCAACGGAGCGGCTGGAGTTATTCCTGCCGTTTTACAATATTTTATTTGCTTTTGCAATGGGGATAGCCAAGATAAGATCCTTTCTTTTCTTTTTACAGCGGCACAAATTGGTATTCTCTTTAAGAAAGGAGCCACCCTGTCTGCCGCCATGGGGGGGTGTCAGGCAGAGATCGGGGTATCTTCTGCCATGGCCGCCGCCGGACTTACCGAGGCGATGGGAGGAACCCAGCGACAAGTGTTGATGGCGGCCGAGATCGCCATGGAACATCATTTGGGTCTTACGTGCGATCCGATCGGAGGATTGGTGCAGGTGCCCTGTATCGAGCGCAACACCATGGGGGCCATTAAGGCCATTACGGCTTCTCAACTTGCCCTGCAAAGTGCACCCGATCTGGCCAAAGTTTCTCTCGATGCCGTTATCAAGACCATGTGGGAGACGGCTCAGGATATGAATCATAAATACAAAGAGACCGCCGATGGCGGTCTGGCCATTAGTGTGCCGCTGAGTTTGCCGGAGTGCTAAAGTCGTTCACTACGTGATAGAGGGTATCGCGCTCGATCGGATCCCTTTTTGCCTGACGGATCAACTGCACCAATTGTTCTGTGGTCAGGGTGGGGTGTTGTTCTTCCGACCCGGCCATACTGTAAATCTTGGTACTGTCATCGATCGTGCCATCGATATCATCTACACCGAACGACAGGGAGAGCTGCGCGTTTTGTCTGCCGAGCATAGGCCAGTACGATTTGAGGTGCGAAAAATTATCGAGATAAATTCTGGCAATGGCATATAGTCGCATATCCTCTGTCAATGTACTTTCCTTAACATGACTCATGTCGTTGTCCTTATTCCGAAACTTGAGTGGTATAAACGTATTAAAGCCGTTTGTCTGGTCTTGTAGTTCGCGCAGTCTTCGCATATGATCGATACGGTCCTGGAATGATTCTATGTGGCCGTAAAGCATGGTGGCATTCGAAGGCAGTCCCATTTCGTGGGCCGTACGATGAATGGCCAGCCAGCCATCAGCATCCACTTTATCGGCACAGATCTTTTCTCTGATAGCAGGGGCAAAGATCTCGGCTCCGCCACCAGGAATTGAATCAAGCCCGGCCTCTATCAATCTTTTTAATCCTTCTTGCACACTGACCTTGGCCTTTCTGAACATGTAGTCGTACTCCACGGCGGTAAACGCTTTGATATGCAAAGAAGGTCGGTGTGCCTTGATGGCTTGCAATAGCTCGCTAAAAAATGTAAGATCCATTTTTGGATGAACACCGCCTACAATATGTACCTCGGTCACGGGTTTGCCATCGTAGCGCTTGACCAAGTGCAGCATTTGTTCGATGCTGAGTTCCCATCCCTGTTCGCGGTTGGCATAGAGACGGCTGTAGGCGCAGAATTGACAACTGAACACACATACATTAGTGGGTTCGATATGAAAGTTTCTGTTAAAGAAGACCTTGTTGCCATGTAACCTTTCTTTGATCTCATTGGCCAGGGAGCCTACCAGCCCGAGGCTTCCCTCTTCAAAAAGGGTCAGGCATTCGGCATCGCTGATCCGCTCGTTAGCCCTCACTTTGTCGGCTATCGAGCGCAGCGAAGCAGGTAAATGATGGTAGGCGGTCATAGTGTTTTATAGCGTGGCTGCAAAGGTAAGTTGAATTCGGCAGCAGCATCGGCTTTGTTATTGGTTGTTCTAAAAATTACTATCTTTCGTTGAACCAAACCAACGCTTTTTATGGAACGTCTGCAAGGTATTATCGGAGTGATAATGGTGCTGGGGATCGCCTTTTTATTTTCTAACAATAAAAAGCGGATCGATCTTAGATTGGTCATCTGTGGTATCATCTTACAAGTATCCATTGCCTTGTTGATCTTTAAAGTGGGCCCCGTGCAGTGGTTCTTTCAACAATTGGGCAGAGCAATCGGCAAGTTGGAGCAATTCTCAAAGGCTGGTGTCGATTTTGTGTACGGCGGTGTGGCCACCATCGGTGCCAATGGCAGCGCACAAAACTACCGAGCGCCCGATTCGTTCGTTTTTGCATTTAACGTAACGGCCACTATCGTACTGGTCTGCGCATTGGTTGCGGTTTTCTATCATATCGGGTTAATGCAACGCGTGGTCTCGCTCATTGCCCGTGCCATGAATAAAGTGATGCGTGTTAGCGGCGCCGAGGCACTCAGCAATGTAGCCAGTGCCTTTGTAGGTCAGGTAGAGGCCCAGGTAATGATCAGACCTTATCTGCCATCTATGACCAAAAGTGAGTTGCTGGCTTCCATGAGCGGCAGCCTGGCTTGTATTGCAGGGGGCATTCTGATCGTATACGCCAACATGGGAGCAAAGGCCGGTATGGACCTGGCTCCTACGTTGATCATGGCCAGTCTGATGGCAGCGCCCGGCGCACTGGTCATCTCCAAGATCGTTTGGCCGGAGACCGAAGAAAGCCAGACCATGGGCAAAGTAAAGTTGGAGGTAAAAAGCAGTTATGTAAACGTGATCGATGCCATTTCTCATGGGGCCGGCGATGGTTTTAAGATCGCCATGAATGTGATCGCTATGCTGATCGGCTTTATTGCCGTTATAACACTAATCGACTGGACGCTGCTTAAAGCAGGGCATCTGTTCGCTCCCGATTTTGATCTGAGCCTGAACTGGATCTTCGCCAAGCTTTTTTATCCCTTTGCCTGGGCTATGGGAATTCCTTCGGTCGATGTTGATTCGGCGGCAACCCTATTGGGGCAAAAACTGACCATCAACGAATTTGTGGCCTTTTCAAATCTGACCTCCAAGGCGGTGCCCATTGTAACGACAAAGGGATTGTGGATCATAAGCATTGCCATTTGCGGCTTTGCCAATTTTAGTTCCGTAGGAATGCAGATCGGTGGCATTGGGGCACTGGTGCCCGAAAGAAGGGCCGATCTGGCAAAGCTTGGATTCAAGGCACTGCTATGCGGTACGCTCGCCTCTTATCTTTCGGCATCCATTGCCGGAGTACTCTTGTAGCGGCGTATGGACAGTCGTTAGTAGCGCTGCTTCAAGATTTTGTTAGAGGACGCTGATGACGTTGCGTTACACTCCGCAACAAGGCAAGATCAGATGTGCGCCTCGATCTTTTTTACAAAGTTGGCCTTGGGTTGTGCACCCACCAGTTTGTCTACTACTTGTCCGTTCTTAATAAATAAAATAGCGGGTATGGAAGTAATGCCATAGTTCATGGATACTTCGGGGTTATGATCTACGT